>JAIOQF010000330.1 GCA_021413535.1 Verrucomicrobiota bacterium | reverse complement strand
AGGTGCGCGACGTGCTGCTGTCGGGTGGCGATCCGCTGCTGCTGTCAGACCGCAAACTCGAGCATCTGCTGGCGCGGCTGCTGGCGATCAAGCACGTGGAGTTTATCCGGATCGGCTCGCGCATCCCGGTTTTTCTGCCCCAGCGCATCACCCCGGAGCTTTGCGAGATTTTCAAGAAATACGGTCCGATCTGGATGAGCATCCACGTGAACCACCCGAAGGAGTGCACGGCGGAGCTGCGGGCGGCGGCGGAGCGGTTGAGTTTCGCGGGCGTGCCGCTGGGCAACCAGAGTGTGCTCCTTCGCGGCGTAAACGACGATGCCGACGTGATGAAGGCGCTCGTGCACCGCCTGCTGCGGATGCGCGTGCGGCCCTACTACATCTACCAGATGGACCTCATCACCGGCGGCAGCCACTTCAAGGTGGATGTGCGCAAGGGCATCGAGATCATCCGCGCGCTCCGCGGCCACACGACCGGGTATGCGATCCCCCAATACGTGATCGACGCCCCCGGCGGCGGCGGCAAGGTGCCCATCAATAATTCTGTAATCGGGATTTAAGAATTGGACGTTGCGCTTTCCAGCCAGAATAACGAGCGCTTAAAATCCAAGGTGACGCGAAAGGGGCGGAACAATCCGCTGCCAATTTTCGACCAGTCGGGCACTAGCAGCGCCGGCACTTTTAGAATGCGCGGACCGAGAAGTTCCAGAGAGTTAATTTGAATCGTGCCCAATCCGGCGGCACCAGCTTTTTTAGAACTCCCCACGCCCATTCGGATAAGTGATGACGGCGCATTTACGCCGGATAGGCCGAATCGTTCTGTAGTTTCCGCACCGATCTCGGCGCAAGTAGAGGCACCCGTGTCAATGACCGCCTGCCATTCATTATGCCCATCTCCCACTCGAACAAAAGGAATTCCGCCTTTGATTTCCATTGGCACTGACCAGGACTTGCGACCGGCACCAGGCTGAAACATTTGGTGAAAACCGAAAATCACCTTCGCGGCAGGATAGTCCAGCGTGACGTAGCTGCACATCCGCATCAGCACATCCATGCCCAGCACGTTGACGGAAAAGCGTCTTCTCCCGATGAGCCATTCACCGGCTATTTCGCTTCGACTAGTGCGAACAAGACAGGGCACCCCTTCCCAATGCCAGTCGGCAATCTCAACCCTTCGGGGCACGCCGAGCAGCGCTGGCTCCGATCCGGAAATTCCACTGAGCGTGATGTTGCTCACATTTCGACTGACTGTGCCCACTGCGCAGCGCAATGCCGTGTCTGCCTCCAGCACCGTCCCTTGGCTTCCGGTATCGATTATTAATTTCACTTCTTGCCCATTCACCCGAGCCATCACATGAGGTAATCCTGCGCTCCATAACATCGGAACCTCCACGCTCGCCGGAGCATCCCACGTTATCTTCGTCTCAAAACCAGTTGCATTGCGCTTGAGCGCCAGTTCATCCAGACCGGAAGACCCCGCCTCCAGTTTGCCAAGCGTTCGCGATGAAACGGGGCTGCTGACCGCATGCGGTTGCATTTCACAGCCGGATAACTGGCACCACGCCAGTGTCACCAAGACTTGCCGTGATAGATGCATCACATATATCCTGCCGCTGTCCATAAGTGCCCATGCTAGACTTTCATCAATGGAAGGCAAACACATGTGCCTTGATGTTCGCGACCCGGAAATTTATAGCTAATTAAATCACTATTCGACACTCATCGCTTCCTCGCCAAGTTGCTCTCCCCCATGGCTTCCTTTCTTGTTGTCAAACCACGCTCCCGCATCTTCCACGGCCACGACTGGGTCTATGCGAGTGATATTCTCAGCACCCGCGGCAAGATGGAGCCGGGCGATGTCATTTCACTCAAAGATTCTCGCGGTCAAGCCCTCGGCAGCGCGATCTACAACAACCGTTCGCAGATCGTTGCCCGGCGTTTTTCCTTCCGGAAACAGGATCTCGATGTGGAATTTTTCCAGCGCCGCATCGAGCGCGCCCTGGCTCATCGAGCGACACTCCCCGTCGATCAGAAACTCATGCGCATCGTCTGGAGTGAATCCGACGGCATCCCCGGCGTAGTCATCGACCGTTACGGCCCACATGTGGTCTTGCAGACCCTGACCTGCGCGATGGACATGCGGAAAGATCTCATCGTGCAAGCCATCAAAGATGTGCTCAAGCCCAGGACGATCATCGAGCGCAACGATACCCTCATCCGCAAGGCGGAAGGATTGGAACAAATCAAATCCGTCCTGCACGGCAGCGCGCCGGAACCGTTTGAAGTGAAAGTAGGCAAGGTCTCGCTCTTGGTGGATTTGATGGAGGGTCAAAAGACCGGTCTCTATCTCGATCAACTCGACAACTACGCCAAGGTCGCCGCGTTCGCCCAGGGACGGCGCGTGCTCGATTGCTTCACCAACCAAGGTGGCTTCGCCCAAGCCTGCGCCCTTGCGGGTGCTCGCGATGTCACAGCCGTCGACAGCAGTGAGCCCGCGCTGGAACTCGCACGCCGCAATGCCCGATCGTCCGGCGTGAACGTCCGCTGGATCGCGGACAACGCTTTTGATTTTCTCAAAGCCGCCTCCAAGTGCGACGAGACTTATGATTTGATCATCCTCGATCCACCGAGTTTCACCAAGACCAAGAGTTCCATCACCGACGCCCTGCGCGGCTACAAAGAGATTCACCTGCGCGCGTTGTCGATGCTTCAGCCAGGCGGCATCCTGGCTACGTTCAGTTGCTCGCATCACATCAGCGGCGGCGATTTGCGCCAGGTCATCAACTCCGCCGGCGTCGACTCTCGC
>JAIOQF010000054.1 GCA_021413535.1 Verrucomicrobiota bacterium | reverse complement strand
TTGTGCTTCCAGTGGTCGCAGACCCCAGCTCGCGAACAATCGTTCCAGCACCACGCGTCGTTCTTCGGTGAGCAGCGCGCCGATGTTCAACCGGCTTTCTTCCGTGGTAATTTTCACTTCGTAGGACTCCGCGTAGCCCATCTGTTTTCGCAGCAAGGGATCGCCCGGTTTTACCAGTGGATTGGCCCCGATGGCCAGTCCGGCTTCGGCGAGTTGACGGGCGCGAAAGGCCAGCCGCCGCGCTGCGACCGTCTCCACATCCTGCATCACCACCATCATCGACGTGATGATGAGAAAGGACAGGAGCGCGATGACCCACAACACCACGAGCAGGGCCGATCCGCGCGCGAAATTTATCTGGCGCATGATCCACTAAAGCCCCGCTCACACGCGCTGACAAGTCCCGCCGCCAGCGCAGAATCTGCCAGTGACAAAACCGGGCAGCGGCATGATACATTCATCTTTCTTCCAACATGACTCCTGTAGAGCCCAGCCCGACCTCATCCATCCTGCCCGTGCCATCACCCGCCACTCCGGCGGAAGTGCGCGAAGAGGAATCATTTCTCAGTCATGAGTCCGACCGCGCATTGCTCTCAGGACCGAACTCGCGACTGCGTGATTTGAAATTGCTCTTTGGAACGATCATGGATTTCATGCGCGGATTTCGCGCGCTGCATTTCGTGGGGCCCTGCATCACGGTCTTTGGTTCCGCGCGCATTCGCGAAGACCATCCGCACTATCAACTGGCGCGGCGCATGGGCGGAGAGATCGCAAAATTAGGTTTCACGGTCATGACCGGCGGTGGCCCGGGTTTGATGGAAGCGGCCAACCGCGGCGCGAAGGAAGCCGGCGGACGCTCGGTCGGCTGCAACATTGTCTTGCCGCAGGAACAAAAGCCGAACCCGTGGCTCGATCGCTGGGTCTCGATTAATTATTTCTTCGTGCGCAAGACATTGCTCACAAAATACAGTTACGGCTTCATCATCATGCCTGGCGGCGTGGGCACGCTGGACGAAATGTTCGAGGCGATCACGCTCATTCAGACAAAAAAGATTCGGAATTTTCCCATCGTGCTTATGGGACTGGAATACTGGCAGCCGCTAGTGACCTTGATGAATCACATGGTGCAAGCGGGCACCATCAGTGCGGAGGACCTTTCTTTAATCTACATGACCGACTCAGTGGAAGAGGCGTCGGCTCACTTGAGTGAATATGCGATCAAAGAGTTCGGTCTCCGCAGGGGCAAGGCTGCCGTTAAACGCTTCGGCTGGCTGCTGGAACGTGGTATATAAAATTTCATGGGCGACAAGGTTTTCAAACTTTCCACGGGCCGCGCCCTTGGCTATGCCGAATACGGTGATCCGACTGGCGCGCCGTTATTTTATTTTCACGGCTGGCCGAGTTCTCGTGTGCAAGGCGAGCTGCTGGATGAAACGGGAAAACGAAGGGGCTTGCGCATCATCGCGCCGGACCGTCCGGGCATCGGGCTCTCGGAATTTCATCCGGGCCGGACATTAGCCGACTGGCCATCACTGGTGCGCGAACTGGCCGAGCAGGTTGGCGCAGAAAAGTTTTATGTGCTGGGAGTATCCGGCGGCGGCCCCTATGCGTTGGCCTGCGCTCACGCCATGCCGGAGCGGCTGCTGGGAGTCAGCGTCGTCTGCGGCGCGCCATCGCTCCGCAACGTGGGCACCGACGGACTTTTCTGGGCTTACAAGCTCGCCATGTGGGTGCAGCATCGCGTGCCTTTTGCGCTCAGGCACGGGCTGCGGGTCTCCGCGTGGGTCGCCGGTCGCAAGATCACGCAATGGCCCCAGAATTTTCTTTCGCGTTTCTACGCTGCGGAAGATCGGCGCGCGTTGCAGGATGAAAACATGCACCGCATCATGATGCAAAGTGGTCGCATAGCCTTGCTCGGCAACGTGAGCGCACTGCGGCTCGATGGCATGATTTACCAATCGGACTGGGGATTTGATCTCGGAGAAATCCAGATGCCCGTGCGTTTCTGGCACGGTGATGAAGACTGGAATATCCCGCTGGGACTTGCACAGAAGACTGCGGCTCTAGTGCCTGGCGCAATCTTCAAAGTCACACCCAAGGACGGACATTATTCGTTGCCGATTTTGCGGGCAGATGAGATCGTCCAGCAGATGACAGGGGAGGGCTGAACGTCATGGAAGAACAGAACAACCGCTCAAGCTTGTGGATCACCATCGTGGCCGCATTGCCGGTTTTCTATGTGCTTAGCATAGGGCCGGTTGACTGGGTGTTACGTAAACAGTTGCATATGGCTAAGGAGCCAGTCTGGTTCGTGATATTTTATTCCCCACTCGGATGGTTATGTGATCACTGGTCTGCTTTTGGTTCAGCTATGGAAGAATATGGGAAGCTTTTGGGCCTCTAGTAAACTGAACCCTTGTTGCGCGAGTCTCCTTGTGTAAGGATTGCAATTCATCTCCATCCGACCATCTCATCATTCATCATTTCCCCATGAGCACTCTATCCGCCCGCATCGTTGAAGACATGAAAACCGCCATGAGGGCCAAGGATACCGTGGCCCTCAACGTGGTGCGCGCGCTCAAGTCAGCCATTAAATATGCCGCCATCGAAAAACTCGGCGCGGACTCGGACCTCGATGATCAGGACGCCATCGTCGTGGTGCGTCGCGAGATCAAGAAGCGCCAGGACTCTTTGCAGTCGTATGAATCCGCCAGTCGGCAGGATCTGGCCGATGTTGAGAAAGCGGAGATCGCCGTGTTGGAAAAATATCTCCCTGCCGCGATGGACGCGGGCGATTTGATCAAGCTTGTCGAAGCCGTGATCGCCGAGACCGGGGCCACGACGAAGAAAGACATGGGCCGGGTGATGAAAATTCTTCAGGAACGCACCGCCGGTGCCGCTGACAATAAGACGCTCAGCGCCGAAGTCTCGAAAAGGCTTGCTTAGGGTCTTTGTTTATTAGTTCCTGGTTCTTCGTTGCAACAAATCACTCGCACCGTCATGGAAACCAAGAACCAAGAACCATGAACCACACCACCGCATTAATCGTCGCTGCCGGCAGCAGTCGGAGAATGGGCTTTGATAAATTGTCTGCGCCTTTGCGCGGCAAGCCGGTGCTGCATCGCACCATCGACGTGTTTGATGCCTGCGCTGCCGTCGATAACATCTGCGTGGTCGGCGGCGATGCGGTTCGCGATCTGGTGCAGTCCTGGATCGATCTGGGCTCCTTTCGCAAGCCAGTTTCCCTTTGCGCCGGTGGAGCGGAGCGTCATCTGTCCGTGCATGAAGGCTTGAAACAACTTTCGCCGCAGACAGAAATTGTCGCCGTGCATGATGGCGCGCGGCCCTTGATCTCGCCGGAGCAGATCGCGCGTTGCATTGAAAAAGCCCGCGAATTCAAAGCGGTCGCCTGCGCGCGTCCGGTGACTGAGACCTTGAAACGAGCGGACAAGCACGGCGCCATCACCGGTTCCATTGATCGCAGCCATGCCTGGATCATGGAGACCCCGCAGGTATTTGACCGCGAATTGCTCTGTGAAGCTTACGAGTTGGTGCTGCGCGACGGACTGCAGGTCACCGATGAAGTTTCAGCCGTGCAACACCTCGGGGCGGAGGTCTTCGTGGTGGAGAATGCGCTGCCAAATTTGAAGATTACCCACCCGGCAGATATCGCGCTGGCGGAGCGCTTGCTTGGAGAACAATAAAAACTCCTTGCCGGGTGGCCAAGATTGTGTCAGTCTCCCCACCCCTCGCGCCCCGCGCATCGGGAACCGACACTCTATTCCTTCTGGCATTATGGCATACGCAATCTTCAAAACTGGCGGCAGACAATATCGCGTCTCTGTGGGCGAAAAGCTCGACGTCGAAAAACTCGAACTCAATGAGGGCGATTCCATCACCTTTGACACCGTCCTGGCCGCAGGCGAGGGCGAGGGTCTCAAAGTGGGCGCACCGTTCGTCAGTGGCGCCAATGTGGTGGCCAAAGTCCTGAAGCAATTCAAGGCCCCTAAGGTCATCGCCTTCAAATTCAAGCGCCGCAAAGGCTACCATCGCAAGAAGGGCCATCGGCAGAATCTGACCAAGCTCGAAATCACCGCGATCAACGCGTAACTTTATTTCACCCCAGGAGGTTCCATATGGCACATAAAAAAGGACAGGGCAGCGTCAAGAACGGTCGCGACAGCAAGAGCAAGCGACTCGGCATCAAAATCTATGGTGGCCAGGTGTGCAGCGCCGGCAACATCATCGCCCGCCAGCGCGGCCAGAAATGGAAGCCCGGCAAAAACGTCGGCATGGGCCGCGACCACACCATCTGGTCGCTCGTGGACGGCAAAGTTCACTTCGACCGCGACGGCAGCCGAATTAATGTGGAGCTGGCTGCGGTTAGCGCCTAAGCGCAACACGCCCAGCTCTCGATTCATTCCGTGATTGGGCTAAGTCCCAATATTGGCCGCGCGTGATCGCGCGCTGTTGCTCGGAAACTAGAATCATGGAGACCCTTGCTTCTCATCAAGGGAGTTCCGTGCCCGGTTGCTTTCCGGTATTTCTCCCTTTCAACTTGTCCCTTTTCACCTATCCCTTATTCCCCATGAACGTTTCTCTTTACGATACCACCCTGCGCGACGGCACCCAGGGAACCGGCGTGAATTTCTCCTCCCGCGACAAGATCCGCATTGCGCATGAGCTGGATGCCTTCGGCATCGATTACATCGAGGGCGGCTGGCCCGGCAGCAATCCGAAGGACGTGGAGTTCTTTGAACTCGCGAAAAAAGAAAAGTTTAAGCACGCGAAGATTGCCGCATTCGGCAGCACGCGTCGCAAGGACATCAAGGCTAGCGATGATCCCCAGGTCAAGATGCTTCTGGCGGCGGAGACGCCGGTGGTGACTTTTTACGGCAAGAGTTGGCTGCTGCACGTGACCGAAGTGCTCAACACCACGCCGGAAGAAAATCGCGCCATGATTCGCGACACCGTTCAAATCTGCAAACAAGCCGGGCGCGAGGTGCTCTACGACGCGGAACA
>JAIOQF010000053.1 GCA_021413535.1 Verrucomicrobiota bacterium | reverse complement strand
ATTCTCGCTGGCGGTGCCACCGGCGGCGTGACGGAGGAACACCGAACCCTCGCCGTCATTCTCGAGCTCGTTCATATCGCCTCCCTCGTGCATGACGACATCATGGATGGTGCCAGCATCCGCCGCGAGATGCCCACCGCCGCCGCCAAATGGGGCCCCTCCCTCAGCGTGCTCCTCGGCGACAGCCTCTTCGCCTACGCGCTGGAGATGGCCACCACATTTGAAGATGCCACCGTAGCCCGGCGCATTGCCCGCGCCTCCCGCGATGTCTGCTGCGGCGAGATCATTCAGACTCAACGCCGCTTCGATTTTAATCTCACGCTCGCCGAATATTTCCGCGTCATCGAGATGAAGACCGCCGCCCTCTTCGCATCCGCCACAGAACTCGGCGCGCTCATCAATAAGCAGCCAGAACAAACGGTCTCCGCCATGCGCGACTTCGGCCTGAAGCTCGGCACTGCCTACCAAATTTACGACGACTGCCTCGATCTCATCGGCGACGAAAAAATCGTGGGCAAGACTCTCGGCACCGATCTCGCCAAGGGCAAGCTGACCCTGCCACTTCTCTATCTCCTGGCCGATGCGACCAATGCCCAACGGGAAAAACTTCACAAATTGGTGCTTAAAGGCGAACCGATGGACACCACAATTCTCGCTGGAATTGCCGACTACGCCGGCGCCATCGAAGGTGCGGTAAAGACTGCGCGAAATCTTCTAAAAGAAGCTCGTGCCGATCTCATCGTCCTCCCCGCATCGAAGCACCATGAAGCCCTTGTCAGCATCACCGGCTATCTTGACGGGCTCTTGGATCAGTGTCGTGGCGCGGTTTGAGATTCCTTCAGGTTAATCCTGCTCATTGCAGTGACACCGCAGGTTCCGACTGCGCTGTGGCATAGCGGAAGAATTTTTCTTCCTCCGGAAGCATCAGCGTGCCCTCGGGAATTGCCGCTGCAAATTTCTGAGCTTCATCTGATAATCCCACGCCTCGAGCCAGGCCACAATACACGCCCTGCTGACCCGGAGTAAGATCCGCCACGATGCAATCCTGAAGATGGCGGGCGCAGGCTTCGCGATCCCCATAACGCTGGCTGGCCAGCGCCATGAGAAGTTTGCTCTGGGAATCCTTGGGCCGGTCTGCCAGCATGCGCTTCGCCCGCTCGGCGCTGGTCTCGATGGCTTCGCCGCTCAAGAGACAGGCATAGATATATTGCTCGATGAAAAACTGATTGCTCGGCCAGCGGCGCACCGTCTCATGCGAGATGGTCCTGTATTCCTTCATGCTGCCAAGATTGTAACTGGCCCGCAGCATGCCTTCATAACCGGCCAGCTCCGTCACCGGGGTAGTCGACGCCGCCTTGTAAGCCTCCATCGCCGTGCGGTAGCGTTTTCTCACATCCGCATAATGTCCCAGCTCCAGGAGCAGCTGAACCTGGTTCTCCCGCAAGGCGGAATTGACCGCGTTGACCAGCAGCCCGTCGATTTCATCCAGCGGCTTTTTGCTCAACGTGCTTTTCACAAAAGCCAGGTGGACGAGATGATAGTCGCGCTCGGCATTGGTGAACCGTGAGCGCGGATCTTTCACGAGCCGCTCCAGATCGTCGTAGCGCTCCAGCAAACTCAGGGCGTTAAAATATTCGTGCAGCAGTGGCGGGTAATCGCGCACTTCATCCTCCTTGAGCAGGGAGAGAATCCTTTCAGAATCATGCACTTCATAAAGCCAGTGAGCCAGCGGCACCAGTTCTTCGCGCTTTTTGCCGCGGTGTGACTCCACCGCCGCGGTCAAGATTTCTTCTTTGCGCGCAGGTTCCAGCGCGACCCGGCGCTTGAGCGCGGCGATCTTGTGCGGTTCCTTGGCCAGAGGATGATTTTCCAATCTTTCAATGAGGCGGCGCACGCCTTCGGGCGTGAGGTTGAGCTTGTCGATGAACTCGATGGACCGCAGGCCCACCGGGGCATTATTCACCGCCAGCCTCCAGAGAATGTCGATGCCTTCGAGCTTATCCCGCTCCGTGCTGCCGAACTCCACCAGCCGCATCCCCAGCACCAGCCGGGTGTCCAGGTCGTCCGGCTTCTGTTTGGTATAATCACGCAGTATGCTGATCAACTGCTGCGACCTGCCGATATTCTGCATAACCTTGTCGGCAAGTTCCACGATTTTTTGCGTCGCGGGCCGCTCACGCAATACCTGTTCGATCTGATCCGCCGCCGTCTTGTCTTCTTTCAAGGTGCTCAACGACTGAATTTGCCAGCCCACATCGTCATCGGTCATCGTTCCGAGTTTCTTCACCCTGTCCCAGAGCCAGCGGGATTCATTGGCTCCGGCGCGTGTGTAAATTCGAGCCGTCACGCGAGCCGCCTCCAAATTTTCCGGATCCTTGGTAAACGCATCACTGGAGGTCTTGAAGGCCCGCACCATCATATCCTGATATTCCATCGTCTTGTTGGTCGCACGATACTCATCCGCCAGACGCTCGTATTTCACGGCTTCCTTCGCCAGGGACGACGACTGCCATTGCCGGATGGCATGCTGCCAGGATCGCC
>JAIOQF010000342.1 GCA_021413535.1 Verrucomicrobiota bacterium | reverse complement strand
CATCTATTCCGAAAGCGTCCTGGGGCTGGACCGATTTCAAAATACTTTGCTGCTCTCTGCCTTGTTGATCGGGATTGGAGTCGGCAGCGCGTTGGCGGGTTTTCTTTCTCGGGGCCGCATCGAATACGGCTTTGTTCCATTCGGAGCGATCGGCCTGGCCATGCGCACCATTCCCCTGGGGATCACCGGACTCAGTATTGAGGGGTTCACCGTCAGCCTGATCATGCTCGGCTTGTCGGGCGGCTTGTTCATCGTTCCGATCGCGGCCGTGCTCCAGCACAAGCCGGCGCCTGAGTCCAAGGGTGCGGTGCAGGGGGCCGCCAACTTGCTTTCATTCGTGGGGATATTCGCAGCCTCCGGCATTCAATATGTGCTCAACCAGATTCAGCTCTCGTCGGGCCAGGTTTTCTGGTTCTGTGGAATCGCCGCCCTTTCCACCGGCATTTACGCCGCCGCCACCCGCCGCGGGGCTATGAAAAACTTGCTGCAATTGTTCACCCGCGATCCATCGTGACCCATGTCCGTCAATAACGACCGCACTCACACCATGGCCGTGTTCTGCGATTTCGAGAACATCGCCATCGGCACCCGCGAGGCCAAATACGAACGCTTCGATGTGGAGAAAGTGCTGGAGCGGCTTTTGCTCAAAGGTCACATCGTTGTGAAAAAAGCTTACTGCGACTGGTCGCGTTACGAGGCTTTCAAGAAGCCCATGCACGAAGCCGCGTTCGAGCTCATCGAGATTCCACATGTCCGGCACTCGGGTAAAAACTCAGCCGATATCCGCATGGTCGTGGATGCGCTGGACCTCTGCTACACCAAGCCGCACATGGACACGTTCGTCATCATCAGCGGCGACTCGGATTTTTCACCGCTGGTCAGCAAGCTGCGGGAGAACAACAAAACAGTGATCGGCCTGGGCGTGAAAAACTCGACTTCCGATCTCTTCATCTCCAATTGTGACGAATTCATTTTTTATGATGATCTGGTGCGCAAACAGCAGCCGCGCCGGGTCGCGCCCGTCGTAAAAGCTCCGCCCGTTAAAAAAATCGAAGCCGGGGAAACCAAGCCCGCCGGTGATCCCGACGCCGCGATTCAGCTGGTGGCGGAAACTGCGGATGCCATGCTCGATGAACGCGGCGGCAACGAAAAAGTCTGGGGCTCCATGGTCAAGCAAACCATCAAACGCAAGCAGCCCGGCTTCAATGAAAAGTATCACGGCTTCCGATCCTTCGGCAATCTCTTGGAAGCAGCGCGGGATCGCGGACTGATCGAACTCACCAAAGACGAAAAGTCCGGCGACTACTCGGTCAAGGGCGTGCCGGATTGAATTCGGAACAGCAGGATTAATTCACGTCCTCCACCTTGATCAGCTTGGTGGTGACCTTCTGGCTGACGGGGATTTCCTGGCCGGCGGCGCTCATCTTCAGCTCGGAGCTGACGACGCTGCTGGAGGAAACGCGTCGCTCCAGATCAAAAAGGTTCTCGACCTTCATGGTGGAGCCTTCGCCGAATTTGATCATGGGCGCGGCGGCTCCGGCTTGGGCTTCGGGGCTGATGAAGGTGCCTTCGATGATGAGCTTGGCGTGCTTGCGGCCTTCGTAGTCCACGATGCTGTCGAATTTTCCCGTGCCCTTGATGTGCATGGTGCCCAGCGGAGCCATCTCGATAGTCTCATCGAAAGTCCAGGAGTCGCCGGGTGCGACCGGATCTTTGGGCAGGCCCATTTCCTGGCTCTTGCGGAAGGCGTCGACGAATTGCTTGCCATCGGGGCCCTTGGCGCCCGCGACCGGTGTGGCCGTGAGTTTGTCCATGCCGCGGACATCGGTGACCTTGTCATCCTTGTCATACACGAGCGTGAATTCCTTGCCGACGATGGAACCGAAGGCCTGTTGCAGCATGGGCTGGGATTTCGCCGGATCAGAGGAATCATAATTCATGACCTGGCCCATCATGTTCATCAGCGCCTTGATGCCAGCGATCTTGACCACGGCGAGTCGTTTGTCCCCTTCGGGGCTGACCGTGATGGTCATGGTCTGGGTCATGTTCGTTGTCTGCTTCCCGCTCTCGCCCAGGCCGGGCACGATGGTGCTGGAGTTCATGACATTCTCCATGGTATAAACTTTTCCTGCTTCCCAATGGGCGCGGAGGAGCGTCTTGTCAGCGGCGGAGAGTGATCCCGCTGCCAGGGCGGTGATGATGGCGAAGTGAAGGAGGATGCGCATGGTGGAATTGTGTGCTTGAGTGCACCGCACCAGACCATGCCTCATGGCATCTGCCAAGAGCAGACTCAGGTGCCTGCCGTGCTTTTCTAAAAAAATTCCGCGACTTGGCACAGTGTCCGCTTTCACAGAGGCATCGGTTCAGGCGTCCGCCGCAGCCGAATCAAAATCCACCGCCCTCACCCACCAGAACCCAAACCATGAAAAAAATCGAAGCCATTATCAAGCCCTTCAAACTGGAGGACGTCAAGGAAGCCCTCGCCGAGGTCGATGTCCAGGGCATGACCGTCGTCGAAGTCAAAGGCTTCGGCCGTCAGAAAGGCCACACTGAAATTTACCGTGGCAGCGAATACACCGTCGACTTTCTCCCCAAGGTGAAGATCGAGGTCGTCGTCGAAGACGAACGGGCCGACACCGTGGTCAACGCCATCGTCAAAGCCGCCAACACCGGCAAGATCGGTGACGGCAAAGTCTTCGTCAGCGAAGTCACTGAGGCCATCCGCATCCGCACCGGCGAAAAAGGCCGGGATGCCGTCTCCGCGAACTAAGAGCCAGCAAGAATTTCCTGCTCACTGTTGGAGTGAGGAGGTGTGCGAAAGCGGGATCGGGCGAAAGCCTGGTCCCGTTTGCTTTTACGGACCCAACCCGGCGAACCCGCAAGGAAGCACTATGGCCACGTCTTACCGAGGCCGAGGGTGGCCTTGCCCCTTGTGGCGTGATCCGTGTTTCTTTTTCCCGGCTGCTGGTGCTGGATTTTTACGCGACTGCGTGTGCCGCTGCGGCGCAGGCCGTTTGGGAGCGGGCGGGCCTTCGTTCACGAGACGGAAATCGACCTGCTTTTTAAACTTGTCCACCTTGGCGGCTTGCACGGTCACTTTGTCGCCCAGACTGATGACATTCCGGGTGCGGCGTCCGACGAGCCGGCTGCGCGCGGGGTCGAACATGTAAAAATCATCCTCCACGGCAGACAGTGGCACCAGGCCGCTCATGGCCAGTCCGGGCACATCCACGAAGAATCCGAAATTGCGCACGTCGGTTACGAGCGCAGGATAACTCACGGGCTCGCCGGAACGAATCTGTTCTTCGAGGTAGGCGAACATTTTTACATCCTTGCTCGCTCGCTCGGCATCGGCGGAATTGCGTTCCGTGTTGGAGATGTGCTCAGCGGTTTCATGCAAGCTGGCGGCGGTGGGAATCCCGGTTTCGAAGAGCGCGCGATGCACCACCAGATCCGAATAGCGACGGATGGGAGAGGTGAAGTGAGTATATTTTTTCTTGGCCAATCCGTAGTGGCCCAGTGGTTCCATGGCGTAGCGGGCGCGCGTCAGTGATTTGAGGAAACCAATTTTCAGGGCCTGTCCGATGGGCAGAGTATTGAGATGACGCAGGAGTTTTTGCACCTCCGCTGACTGGCTCAAGTTGCCGCAGGGCACGTTGTGGCTCAGCACTTCTTCGCGATAGTCTTGCAGGCGTCGCGCATCCGGCTGTTCATGCACCCGATAAACCGCAGGCCGGTGCAAGGCCATCAAGCGTCCGGCCACGGCTTCGTTGGCCAGCAGCATGTATTCTTCGATCAACTGATGCGAGACATCGTTCTCCATGCGTTCGATTCGCAGGACGCGGCCATTTTCATCAAGGCGGATTTTCGATTCCGGGAAATCGAGATCAAGCGAACCAGCTTTGAAGCGCATCTTCCGAATGCGCTGGGCCATATCATTCGCCTGATGCAGCATCTGTTCCACGGGCGCGACGGGCTGACGTTGGAGAATTTCCAACACCCCAGCGTAGGAGAAGCGCTGTTTGGAGTGAATCACGGCGGAATAAAATTTTGCATTCAGCACTTTGCCGTCGTTCGAGAGCAGGAACTCGACGCACTTGGTCAGACGATCGACCTTGGGCTTGAGCGAGCACAATTCATTGCTCAACGATTCCGGCAGCATCGGGATGACGCGATCCACCAAATAAGTGGAGTTGCCGCGTTTCCGTGCTTCGATGTCGAGCGCGGTGCCGGGTTTTACGTAGTGAGAAACATCGGCGATGTGAACCCAGAGCCGCCATTGATCTGGCGAAACGCGTTCGAGACAAATCGCGTCATCGAAATCCTTTGCGTCATCAGGATCGATGGTGACGACTTGGTGTGCGCGGCAGTCCACGCGATCAGCCAGATCGGCAGCGGCCACGGTGGATCCGATGGCGTGTGACTCTTCGAGAACTGGCTTGGGAAAATGAAGCGGCAGATCGTATTGGCGCAGCACGGAAAGCATGTCCACGCCTTCGGCATCGGGTGCGCCGAGAATTTCGACGACTTCACCTTCGGGATTCGTGTTGCGCGATTCCCATTCGAGAAGATCGACCACCACCTTGTCGCCCATGCGTGCGGGCCGACCTGAGTCGCGCGGTTCCGGCACATAAATATCATGCGGGATGCGCGGATCATCCGGGATGACGTAGAGGAACTGTCGGCCGCGTTGCAAGGTGCCAACAATCTGCGTGCGACGTCGCTCCAGGATGCGGACGACTTCGCCGGTGATGGATTCGGCGGTATTGGGGCGGAGGCCTTTCGGCGGCACATTGCGGCGCACGAGGACGCGGTCCTCATGCAAGGCGGTGCCGGTTGATGCCATCGGAATGGCGATCTCTTTGATGGTGGCGTCATCGGGCTGGAGGAAGCCTTTGCCCTGGCGATTCATGCGGATGCGGCCTGGAATGAGATCGGCTTCTCGCGGTTGAATGTAGCGGTTGCCTTTGATGCGGGCGATCTGGCCTGCGCGTTCCAGTTCGCGGAGTTTTTCCTGCAATTCCTGTTGCTGCCCTGGGCGGAGGTGAAGGAGTTCGAGCAATTCCGGCACATTGGCCGGGACGTAGTTTTTTTGACCCAAGAGCTGGGTTATCTGTTCTTTCATGGTTTGAATTTAGTGTGTTGAATGGAGCGGCGGTTCGTGGGCATGAAGTTCAAGGCCGGGCTGTTTTACAATCATCGAGTGATTGTGAAATAAAGCGGGGCAAGAAACATCCATGACGGTCTCGGACGCGTGGGATGACAACGAAAAAAGCGGCAGTTGCCACAGTGTAGATCACGCGATAGTCGCCAAACCGGATGCCATAAGCATTCTCGCATTCTTTCATGTTACGAAAGTGTGGCGAGCAGTTCCACTTCAGGAAGCATACATGGGATGATGGCGGCGTCAAGTTGTGACGCAGGACTCATGCGATGGCGGAAGTGTTAGATCACAGAATTCTGCATATCTAAAGTTGACCGCAATGAGAGCAATGGCGGTGTCATTTATTCCGCGCTTCGTGTGTGCTTCTTCGTCCGCAGGCGTGGTAGATGTTGTGCAAATCTGGGCTGACTTCCTCGCCTTCGGTGCAGGCGGGACTGTTGGGATGGAAGGGACAAATGGGTCGTTGTCCGGTTTTTTTGTCCGGACGCCGGAACCAGCAAAAGCCCTGTTTCTGTTCGTCATCAGTCAGGTTGGCGGGGCCAAAATCCAGCGCGCCGCTCTTTCCTGCTTTGACGCGCTCTGGCAGCTGATTCAACGCGATGCCCCGGCCGCGCGCCCAGCTTCTGAGTAGATCCACATCGACAGCGTGGGCCTTGTTGCCGGGGTCAAAGTGATCCGCCACCGCGCAGATGGTCGAGGCGCAACCATGGGCAATGCTCTCCGCCTGTTTCTTGCGGCTGAATCCGAGCATCGGGTGGAAGGCAAAAGTGCCGCAGAGCCACTGGGGTTTCACCGCCAGCACATCCAGGTTCAGAGGAAGATCAGGCGCATAAAAATCGGGATCTTTTTCAAGGGCGCGCTGGGTGAGGATGTGCCGGATGTCGCGCTGTGTTTTTTGGAATTTGTCGACCTTGCCGTTGTATCGCAACTGAGTGGCGCGCGCGCGAATCTCCATCCAGCTCATTTTGCACAGATCAGTTCTTCCGGTCCAGTCTGCTTTTTCGGGTTCGAGCGTGGCGGTGAGAATCAGATGAGGTATCTCCGGACGGCGCTCATATTTTGAGGCGGCGTTAGTTCCCCAGAGATATTCCACGACGGCGCCCATGGGCAGATTGTCCATGATGCCGCCGTCAGCGTATTGGGCGACATGCTGCGGATCTCGATAGACTTCCCAGGACCAGCGCGGACGAAACACTGCGGGGAAGGCGCTGCTGGCCAGGAGACCTTGGGTGAATCGCGGATCCCATGGATGAGAGGTTCGGAGAATGTCGAGCTTGCCGAGCGTAAGATTCGTGGTGGTGCCCATCAGGGAAAAACCAAAATGATCAAAGCGCGCTCGGGCGGGCGGCTTGCCTTGGAAAATAAATCCGTCGATGAGCTGCTTGAGGGGTTCGGAGCCCAGCAGCTCCAGTCCCACGCCATAGCGATCCACCATGTCTTGGAGTAATTTTTTAGTCTGTTTGGCCGCGCCTTGCCAGTCACCGGTTCGGAGGGCTCGCGCCAGATCTATCAGTTCAAACGGGGTGAGATAAAAAAGCCGCTCCATCCCGGAAAACACCCGCCGGGCGCGCCGACTAAACGTGAAGCCGGAGTCAGCTTCGTAGCGCCGGAAAACCATGTCGATGTCATGGGGCGAGACTTCGGCTGATGCGACATGAATGGCAAAATGCCGGATGAAATCCGCGAAGCGATCCGTCAGCACAAAGCGGTCCACCGTCAGGAAAGTGGCGGCGAGCCGGCGTGTCTGACGCTGCCTTTCCACCAGATCGTAGCCGGCTGGTTTGGCGAAGACCCGGCCTGTGAAGGCGCCGATAATGGTGCCCACTGATGCGCCGGCCACGACATCCGGCTGGATGCCAAGCTCGCTCACTGCGTTGGCGAAACCAACTTGGAAGACACCGCGGAACACACCGCCGCTGAAGAGGAAAACAACCGCCGGTCCTTTTTGCTGCGGCTCCGGTGGTGGCGGCACGATGAACGAACTCGGAGTCGCGCGGGGCAGGCGCACATGTTGCCGCAGTTCTGCTTTCTGTTTACCATCGGCACCGGTCTGGGCCGGACAGGTGATGCATTTGCGGCAGACCTCGGAAATTCCTGGACCCGGTTCTGGATTCGCCGCATTCGCCGGATCACTCCCCGGCAGCGCAGTGATGCCACCCCACGCAGCGAGCAATCGTCTGCAGGAAACATATTCGGTTCCGTCAGAACGTGTGACAGTCTGGCCGGCGGCTCGAAGTGACTCCACTGCGTTCCGCAGTGTCGCTTGATTGGATTCATCGCGATGGGGCCATTCATCCGGCATCTCCTCATCAGGTTCTTGGCGCCGCCGCCGTTCTTCCAGTGTCCTCGTATCCGGCAGTGCATCGGTAACGAGGCGTTCGATCATGGCCCGGCAACCATCAGCCACAGCGGTGTCGATGAGTTCTCTTCGCTCCGCCACGGAGCCAGCCTGCGTGATGCGCAGACCGAGATGATGGGCCCGGACAGGCGCCACCAATCGAATCTTTGCCGGAAGCAGCGTCTCTGTTTTACCGGAGTCATCACCGATGGTCGCAGGTCTGCCGTTCAATGAGCGGTTGACGCGATCGATCAGACTCTTATCGAGAAGCATGTCTTGATAGCGCTGAAGCTGACGTGCGCGCAGCGCCACATCGATTAAGCCGGTAAATGGACCAGCATTTTCAGGCAGAGTCTCCTGATCCAAGGGCAGCAGAGGCACCGAGATGATGCGCAGACGATCATAGGGTGATCCGGATTGGTGCGAGAGAATTTTGCAAGCTTCCTCAAAAACCGGCATGATCGGATCATTAGACATGCTGCTGCCGTCGATGAACGTGGCTTGAGCTCCGTCTTTCTTGATCGACTGCGCCCGGAAAAATGGCACCACCGCGCAAGCGCACATTAGTGCATCCACCACGGATGTTTCCCGGGGCACGGCTTCAAGCTTTCCCGAGCCCAGGTTGGCGGCGATGGGCAGCACCACCATGCCGCACTTGCGTTGCTTGTTATCCGAATAAGACTTGAGCAGTTTCTTGCTGGCATCACCGCCTTGGGAAGGGCTCTCATGCTTCAGCGCCCGGCGGACACTGTCGTCGAATTTGAATTCGCCGTAATAGTTCGGATCGAAGTTTTGCACCAGAGCGGCTCTCAACGCATACGAATCTCCCAGATCGCGAAAGATGTGATAATGTTTCAGGAGACTGCTGAAGACGCTTTTTTTGGTCAGAAGAAAAGCCCAGGCGCTCAGCGCCAGTCCGATGATGAGGGTAATGCGCAGGCCGGTCAATCCAGTCATCGACAGATGCGCAGGCAGATCGACACCGGGAAGCGAATAGAGTCCGAGGAGCAGCAGAGCAGGAATCGTGGCCAGTGCGAAGGTAAGCGGCAGCAGTCCGAGCAGCAGCCAGAAACTGCGTTCCCACAACCAGATAAACCACGCCCAGGGATTGAAGATGATGTAACCGGCTTCAACTCCCTTGGCGTCTGACTTTCCGTTGATCCCCAAAAGCTCGGCCAACTCTGCCCGGGCGATCAGGCTGACTGGCAGGCTGAGTGAGACCACATTGCGCGCGATTAGCCACCACAGTCTTGGCGCGAACAGCAATCGTTTGCTCCAGCATTGCGTCCACGTCATCGCGCCTGCGGCATTCCATCCGAGAAGAGCCCGGACCAGCTGCGTGATCACTTTCACACTGAGCCGCACCTTGAGCAGGTGATTGAACAAGCGGATCAATCCCGTGCGGCTGGCCACGGAATCCTCGCGACTGTCACGCTCCTCTTTGAAATGTCGCGGCAGTTCGACGGGCTTCAGTGCGTGTGCAGAATTCGTTTCCAGCGGATCGGGAAAAAAACCTTTGAGGATGGTCGAAGGCGCGTTGCGAAAAGCTTCCAGCAGCGTGC
>JAIOQF010000294.1 GCA_021413535.1 Verrucomicrobiota bacterium | reverse complement strand
GCCAGGTGCAAGGAAAGGCGGCATCAGGGAAGACAGTTCCTTTGTGGAAATCATCCGCGCTGAGGATTACATCGCCGACGAGACGCCGGGATTCACGTTTGCCGGCAATGAAAGCGGACCAGCCGATACGATGGTTCGGATAGAGTCCGTCAACATTTTTGAGCGCATCCCAGGCACCATACATGGCGCGCATGTTGAGGTCGCGTATGCGCTCGATGTCGTTAATCGGATCCTTGTCGAAGCCACTCTCCCAAAACCAGCCGCCGAGATCCTTGGCGGGCGCGTCCACAGGCTTATCTTTGGCCGGGCGTCCAGGGAAGGGTTTGTTTGTCAGGTCGACCGCCCATGGCACACGGGGGAAGGGCGCGGCGACTTTGCCGGCAGCGGTGGCCAAGGAGAGTGCGTCTTTATCCTTGCACTCACATTTCAAAACCCGCTCCGGATTGGATTGATCGAGCACGTTCCAGAGATTGCTGGAGCCCATGTTGCCTTCCTGCGAAGTCAGGTAGTCAGCTCCGGCCAGAAAACCGACGGTCGCGTCACCAGTGCAGTCAGCGAATAATTTGCCAGAGATCTTAACCAACTTGGCGTTGCGGGTATTCTGAGCAGTGACGGATTGGATTTTCTTGCTGGATTGATCGACAGCGTTGACGCGATGTTCCAGAAAGAGGGTGATTCGCGATTCAGCACGGATCACCTGGAGCTTGCGGTCATCTTGAAAAATTTCAGCGGGTCCGGCATTGCCCTTAAAGCCCTTGGTTGTGGGCGGGCAGATTTCTTCCACGATGTCGCCAATGTGTGTATACGGTTTTTGATTCGTGTGCCCCTCAGGCCAGACCCGCACTTCGGAACTGCCATTCCCACCCAGCACAGGCCTGTCCTGCACCAGCGCGACCTTAAGTCCGTTTCGAGCAGCGGACAAAGCGGCGCTGCTTCCGGCGATGCCGCCACCCACAACGACGAGATCATAGGTGCCGCCATCATCCGGCTGCTCCGGCAAACCAAGAGTCGCGCGGCGAAACTTCGTCAGCGCCGCCAGTTCGTTCGGCGGAACGAAGGCGGGATCTTTGCTGAATAGCACCGCATCACAGCGGCCTTCGAAACCGGTGAGATCATGCAGCGCAATCGTGGCCTCTGCACCGACTTCAACAGTGCCCCCGCTCTGCCAGTGCCAGTCGGCACCTTCAGTGCCAAAGGTCGTGGCCAGCGGAGTGCCATTGATAACAACCTGGAATTTTCCGGGCGCGCCCGATGCTTTCCAGGGCGCAACCCAGTCGCGAGTTCGCACCCACACGCGATACTTGCCGGGAGCGGAAAATTTCGCGGTCGTCACCGCGTCCTTGACCGGAACTCCCAGTCCGTGAGCGAGAAGATAAGATGATCCCATCTGATCCATGAGCTGCTGATCCACATCCCATCCGCCTGTTTGAGCAAAATTCTCCGCCTCCAGCAAAACCTGCTGGGCCGGAGCTGCCAGTGCCAGCGCAGCAATGCAACTCACGCTGCATTTAACAATGAAACGATAAAAGTTCATGATATTGCATTATAGAATGTTTCAGCCACACACTACGGTGCCGTCACCTGAAAAATTTCACCATTAACCTGAGCTAGATCAATAGTAAGGCACCAGCCCGTTTTTCCAGATCACCTTCAATTCGGCTATCGGTGCATCGACCAATTTCGTTTCGCCATTAGTGATCACCAACTGATCATTGTTGATGGTCTCGCCGATAACCAGGAAGCCCAGTTCCTCAGCAAGATGCGCGTTCTCGGCTGCGATCTCAAACACGATGCGGCCCGGCGTCTCGCCAAACAGATGTTCCGCAGCCGTCGTGTCGTCGAAACACGGCACAGTTCCCAGATCGACATGAACACCCGCCTTGCCGGAGAACGCCGCTTCCGCGAGTGTCACGGCTAGACCGCCTTCACTCACATCATGCGCGGAAAGCACGACTCCTTTTTCAACGAGTTGATAATAACGCCGGTAACTGGCGAAGGCCTCAGTCTCATCAAAAGTTGGACCGTTCGGGAAGTTCACTTCATCTTCTGCTCCGTGTTTGATCAATCGCGCAAACACACTGCCCGCGAGACCGCTGGATGCCTGCCCCACGAGGCACAGTTTGTTGCCGCTTCCTCGTAGGCTGGCGCCAACGACGTGCTTTTCATTCTCCACGATGCCGAAACCACTGACCAGCAGAGTGACCGGAATCGACACCGGACCTTCGTCCGTCTTGAAGTAGTTGTAGAACGAATCCTTTCCGGAGACAAAAGGCGCGCCGTAGATTTCCGCAGCGTGGGCCATGCCTTTTGTGGATTCCACGAGGGCACCAAGTTCTTCCACAGCATCCGGATTGCCCGCGCAAAAGTTGTCGAGAATCGCGATTCGTTCCGGATCGGCACCGATCGCCACCAACTGGCGGATACACTCATCCACACACGCGCGCCCCATGAGGTGCGGATGTGTCTTGCCCCATTCGGGAAGCAGCGACAAAGCCAATGCCACAAGTCGCGCGCTGCCGTCCACTCGAACGACGGAACCGTCCTGCGGCGCATCACCGGTCGCACCGGCCAGTGGTTTTAGAACGGTGTTGCCCTGCACCTCATGATCGTATTCGCGAATGATGGGTTCCCGGGAAACGATTGCAAAATCAGCCAGCAGCGCCTGAAGCATGGAATTGCCCGCCTCGGCATCTTCGATGGGAATAAAGACGTCTTCCTGTTCGTTGGAAGCATTCCACTCCCCTTTCATCTTGCGACGCGGCGCCTCATGAAGTTTCCGGCAGTCGAGTCGGCAGACTTCTTCACCATGATGTTTTACCTTGAGGATGCCCGTGCCATCCGCTTTCCCCAAGACACACAATTCACTCTCGTAAACTGCGGCGAGCTGCTGCATCTGCGGAAGATCTTTTTCATCAATCGCGATGACCATGCGCTCCTGGCTCTCGCTGATGAAAATCTGCCAGCTTTCCATCTGATCAACTTTCAACGGCGCATTCTCCAGCCAGACTTCACCACCGCATTCACTGAGCATCTCGCCCGCCGCGCTGCTGAAGCCGCCCGCGCCGCAGTCGGTGACAAACTGAATAAGTCCCTGGTCACGCGCGGCAATAATGAAGTCCGCGACTTTTTTCTCCTCGATCGGATTGCCGATCTGCACCGCCGTCTGATCTTCCTCATGGCTCGCTGTCGTGAGCGAGACGCTGGAGAAAGTTGCACCCTTCAATCCATCGCGACCCGTGCGGCCACCCGCCGCGATCAGGATTTGCCCGGCTTTAATTTCCTTTGCGATGTCCTTGATCGGGATCACGCCCATCGTGCCGCAGAAAACGAGCGGATTATAGATGTATGTTTTATCGAAGGCGATCGCGCCGCTGGTGGTCGGAATGCCCATGCGATTTCCGTAGTCGCGCACGCCTCGCACCACACCGCGCATGATGCCCAGCGGATGAATCACGTCCTTCGCCTTGATGTCAGCCTCATGGGTGTCCGGCGGACCGAAGCAAAAAACATCGAGTGACGCGATGGGCTTGGCACCTTTGCCAGCACCGAGAATGTCGCGGATCACACCGCCCAGACCCGTGTTCGCTCCCGCATAAGGTTCGATGGCACTCGGATGATTATGCGTCTCCGCCTTGAGGCAAACCGCCAGAGTATCGTCCAATTTGACGAAACCCGCGTTGTCGGTGAACGCGCTAAGCACGAAACCCGGTTTCTTGGCCATGATGCGTTCGGTAACGGCTTTAATGTAAGTCTTGAACAAGCCGTCCACGACCTCGGTCTTGCCGTCCAACGTGTGCTCGATCAGTGCACCGAAAATGCGGTGCTTGCAGTGCTCGCTCCAGGTCTGA
>JAIOQF010000293.1 GCA_021413535.1 Verrucomicrobiota bacterium | reverse complement strand
ATCGCCTTCAATCCTGAATTCCTCATGGCTCCGTTGCGCAATCTGCCAGCCGATGAGGTTCATTTGCATCTCATTGACGACATCAGTCCCGGCATCCTCCGCAGCGGCGCTAATTTCCTTTACGTGTTGATGCCAATGCGTGTAAATTCGTAAACCACCCAGAACACCTTATGAAAACCTCCCTCGTGCGAATTGCCCTTGCAGCATCAGCTGCCGCTCTCACGGCCTGCGGCATGATGGCCCCTCACCAGAACGACATTATTCCGCAGGATCGACCTCTGGGCCCCAACCGCTATCTGCAGGACGCCTCCACCCAGCAACTGCCAGATTCGGAAAATTCCAGCGCCATCGATCAGCCGGCAAGCACTGACACGACGCCGCTGGTTTCATCAACTCCGAAGATTGACAATACCACCAGCACCACCCTGCCCACTCCACCGCCACCAACCAGCCAGTATCCTTACGGCAAACCAGTGCCCGGCAAAAAGGGTTTTGTCATGAGCCCCTACGACGACAAAGCCGGCATGATTGATGTGCGCGACTACGCCCCGGGCACCAAGGTGCGCGACCCTTACACCGAAAAAATATTCCTCGTGCCTTGAACGGACAACCGTTTCAGTTCGACCGCAAAGGCGCGTTGCATCCCAACGCGCCTTTTCTATCTTCACCCGACTCATGGATCAAGCATTGCCAGAGAACATCGCTGTCATCGGCCCCGGTCTGATTGGTGGTTCACTGCTGCTTGGATTGCGCCAGCGCCACCCTGCTGCCAGCATCCGCGCCTGGGTCCGCCGTTCGGAAGCTGTGAGCGAACTGCAAAAAATTGATCCAGCGATCGCCGCCTCCACCGATTTGAAAACTGTCGTCGCTGGTGCCGGACTCATCGTGCTCTGCACTCCAGTAGCCTCGATGCCCGCGATCGCCAAACAGTTGGCCACGATGCCACTCGAACCAGGATGCATCATCACTGACGCCGGGAGCGTCAAATCGCCCGTCGTAACCGCGCTCGAAGGTATTTTCTCAAAAACTAGCGCCTCATTCATCGGCAGCCATCCCATGGCCGGCTCCGAGCGCAGTGGGATCAGCGCATCTCGCGCCAAACTTTTCGATGGCTCCGTCTGCATCCTCACGCCCACACTTTTCACCTCGGACAAGGCGCTTGCTATAACCCGAAAATTCTGGAGCCTGCTCGGCTGTCGCATTCTGGAAATGCAGCCCGAAGAGCACGATCGCAAAATCGCCCGCATCAGTCATCTGCCGCACCTCGCTGCCATCGCCGTCACCCTCGCCGCGCTGCGCCGGGACAAGTCCGCCGCCGACTGCGCCGGAAATGGTTTCCGCGATGTTACTCGCATCGCCTCCGGCGATCCTGAATTGTGGACCGGTATCATCTCGCAGAACCGCGCCGAGATTATCTCAGCTCTGAAAGATGCTCATGATATCACCGGCGACCTGCTCGCCATCATCAGCAGCGAAGATGACAGCGCCCTGCTTCGACTCCTGCAAGAAGCCCGTTCACTGCGCAACGTTGCTGGCCCAGTATAAATTCCGATCCCGTCATTCATGTCGACTCTTCACTCCAGACCACTCAAACACATCCCCGTGGAAATCTCCGTGCCGGGCGACAAGAGCATCAGCCACCGCTCCGTCATGTTCGCCGGCTTGTGCGAGGGAGTGACTCGTATAGATAATTTTCTTCCCAGTGAAGACTGCCTCGCCTCCATGAAAGCCATGATCGCTCTTGGTGCAGATGTCGAAGTTCTCGAGTCCGCCGCCGACGGCAAAGGATTGAAACTTTGCGTCACCGGACACGGCATGAAGTTGCGTGAACCTGCCGCGCCCATCGACTGCGGAAATTCCGGAACGACGATCCGCCTGCTCTCCGGTATCCTCGCCGCCCAACCCTTCGAGTGCCGGCTGTTCGGCGACGATTCCCTTTCGAAGCGGCCCATGAAACGCGTGGCTGATCCGCTCACCATGATGGGAGCGCACATCGAAGGCCATGGAGAAAAAATTTGTGCACCGCTCAGCATACACGGCAGCGAACTCCAGCCGATCACTTATCCCCTTCCCGTTGCCAGTGCTCAGGTGAAAAGCGCAGTGCTCCTTGCTGGACTGCAGGCTCGTGGAAAAACAACTGTCATTGAACCAGCGCTGACACGAGATCACACCGAACGCCTGCTCACGCACTTCGGCGTCAAGACCCTGCGCGATGGACTCAGCGTCACCATCTATGGGGGACAGAAACCAGAACCGCGTGATCTCGTCGTGCCCGGCGACATATCCAGCGCCGCTTTCTGGATGGTCGCCGCCGCCGCTGTTCCCGGTGCACAAATCACCATCCGTAACGTCGGGCTGAATCCCACGCGCACTGGAGTCATCAACGTTCTCCTGCGCATGGGCGCCCAAATTCAAGACTTCGTCCAGCAGCACGATGGCGAACCCGCAGGAAACATTGTCGTCAAAGGCTGTGACCTCAATGCCACCGTCATCGGCGGGATGGAAATCCCCAACGTCATTGATGAACTTCCCATCCTCGCCGTCGCCGCAGCGCTCGCCCGCGGCCAGACCATCATTCGCGATGCCCGGGAACTGCGCGTGAAAGAAACGGATCGCATCGCCGCCGTCGCCCACAACCTCCGGCTCATGGGCGTTCCCGTGGATGAATTCGAAGATGGCATGGAAATCACCGGCGGCGGGCCGCTCCAAGCCGCGGAAATGGACAGCTACGGCGATCACCGGATCGCCATGGCCTTCGCCATCGCCGGAATGTTTGCCAATGGCGTCACCATCATTCACAACACCGACTGCATCGCCACATCCTATCCCGGATTTGAACGCGACCTCGCACTGTTCCTCAACGAATCCAGCACACCGGACGTGCCGGTTGATGTCATCTCTCGCATTTCGCGCAAAGTTGCCGAACGCCTCCACCCCACGGAATAAATTATGCCCGCGCCGCTTGTCATCGCCATGGACGGCCCCGCCGCTTCCGGAAAAAGCAGTGTCGCCCGGGCCGTCGCGCAACGACTCGGCTGGCTCTTCGTCAACACCGGAAACATGTATCGCGCCGCCACTTGGGCCGCATTGCGTGATCACTTAAATCCCCAGGACGAAAATCAAGTGGCCCGGGCTGTGGAATCCTGGAATATCACCTGTCCGATCTCGAGCGGACAATGCATTGTCCAACTGGATGGACACGACATCGAAGATGAACTTAACAACGGCGAAGTGAACCGTGCCGTCTCATTCATCGCTCGCGTGCCCGCGGTTCGTGACCGACTTGTCGCCCTGCAGCGCGAAATCGGCCGCGCCCAGCCCGTCGTCATGGAGGGGCGCGACATCGGCACCGTGGTTTTCCCCGATGCCATGGCCAAGTTCTACATCGACGCCACAGAAGAAGTCCGCGCCCGCAGACGAGGTCTCCAGGGGCAAACCGATACCGTGGGCGAACGCGACCGCATCGACAGCACCCGCAAAACCGCGCCGCTCATCGCCGCGGCCGACGCCGTGGTGATCGACAGCTCCCATCTCTCGCTCGATGAAGTAGTTTCGCGCGTGATGAACGAACTCCAAACCCGCGGACTGATCCAGCCAGAAGCATGAACCTTTCTTATCGGATCGGCTATAATATCTTCAAGCTACTCGCACGCGGATTCTTTAATCACCGCGTCATCGGCAGGGAAAACTTATCCATTCCCGGCGGTGCGCTGATCGCCAGCAATCATGCCAGCTTCGTCGATCCCCCATTTGTTGGCATCGCCCTCGACGAGCAGATCCACTATCTCGCCCGCAAAACCCTGTTCGATCACCCGGTCGTCGGTGCCATCTTGCGTTCATGGAACGCCATTCCCGTGGATCAGGATCGGCCTGACATGAACAGCTTGAAGTCCGTTATCCGCCGTCTCCGGCAAGGACACAAAGTTCTCGTCTTTCCCGAGGGCGAGCGCTCCTTCGATGACGTGCTGCTGCCCGGCCTGCCCGGCATCGGCCTCATCGTCGCCAAGTCCGGCGTACCTGTTATCCCGGTGCGTCTCATCGGAACGCACGCCGCGCTCCCGCGCGATGGCAAGGTCATCCACCCTGCAGAAATCACTCTCGTTTGTGGCCGCCCATGGCACTGTGATCTCTCACAATACAATTGCGAGGGCAAGGAACTCTATCAACGCATCAGCGACGACATCATGAAGCAGATCGCAGCCTTAAGCCTGTAAACTGTGGAACGGTGGAATAGCCGGAACGCGCAGCCTTAGGTTCCCATGATGCGTCTGAACCAATCGTCCGTGCGTTCCTGACGGGCCTGAAGTCTTAGGCGCCTGCGTTCGTTGTAATCGGCATACTTCTCATTTTTCTTTTTAAGCTTTTCGGCGTATTCCTCCGAAGATTCATGGGCGCAGGAGGAGATGAAGCCGGCCAGCAGAGCGGTCAGCAGGCAAATGATTAATTTTTGGCGTGTCATGGACGGTTAATTTCTATGTTTCAAGCGTGCCCTCTCCATCGGAGCGGACTGCCGCATCGAATGCAGAATAAAGATTGGAGTTAAGAAAAAACAAGTGCGGCAGAGCAGCGGCAGCAAAAAGCAGGTGAAGCGACCTGTTTTACCCTCGCTGGAAAATGCAAAACGCGGCCGATTGAGAACACCGCACATTTCACATCCCGTCTTCAAGTAGTAGATGAGAACCGCTGCCGTTCACGACTTCGATTGACTTTTCTTCCGGCTGCGATGCAGTTGCCCCCTCTTTACCCGATCCGTGATGTTATTGCTCGCCGCTGCCTCTGCTCATGGCACACCACCTGCATGGACTGTGCTGCCGTTTCTCATGCTGCTGTTGTGCATCGCACTGGTGCCGCTGGTGGCGGCTCGTTTTTGGGAGCGTCATTACGCGAAGGTGGCCATCTCGCTCGGCCTTTTCATGGCGGCATACTATCTGATCGCGATGCAGGACGTGGTATCCCTGCTCCATGCAACTGCGGAGTATGTGAGTTTCATGGCGCTGGTGGGCTCGCTCTTCGTCATCTCGGGCGGCATCAAGATCACGGTCAAGGGTGAAGCCACCCCTCTGGCAAACACGATCTTCCTCTTCGTCGCTGCCGTGCTCTCGAACATCATCGGCACCACCGGCGCATCGATGCTGCTGATTCGTCCATGGATTCGCTCCAACCGCTACCGCATCACCGGCCTGCATATCGTGTTCTTCATTTTCATTGTGAGCAATTGCGGAGGCTGCCTCACGCCCATAGGCGATCCGCCGCTCTTCATTGGCGTTCTCCGCGGCGTGCCCGTTTGGTGGGTGCTCGAACATTGCTGGCCAGCCTGGCTTATCTGCATAGGTCTCCTGCTCGCCATTTTCTTCGTGATCGACACGCGGAACTTCCGTCGTGCACCGAAGGAGGTGCGGGAACAGGAAACAGCGCACGAAGAATGGAACTTCGGCGGCCTGCACAATCTGATTTTCATCGCCATCGTGATCGGCTCGGTGTTCCTGCCGCCCGAATGGAGCATCGGCGGCGTGGTGACCGTGACCGCGCTTATCATGCTGGCAGCGGCGGTGGCCTCGTATTTTACCACGCCGAAGGAGGTGCATGAGGCGAACGACTTTAATTTCCATCCAGTGCAGGAGGTCGGCTGTCTTTTTATCGGCATTTTCCTCACCATGATGCCCGCACTGTCACTGCTCGGCCGCAGCGACCTCTTGCATCTTAATACGCCGATGCACTTCTACCTTGCCAGCGGCACGCTCTCCGCCTTCCTCGACAATGCGCCGACTTATCTCGCGTTCCTCGCCACCGGGATGGGCCATTTTCAGCTCGATGTCGGCGATCGCTCGCAGGTGATGCAGTTTGTGCAGGAACATCCAACATATGTCATGGCTGTCTCGCTCGGCGCCGTGTTTTTCGGCGCAGGAAGCTACATCGGCAATGGCCCGAATTTCATGGTCAAAGCCATCGCCGAGAAGTCAAAGGTTCACATGCCGTCGTTTGTCGGCTACATCACACGATTCACCATCCCGATCCTGCTGCCAGTGCTGCTGATCGTTGGGTGGCTGGTGCTGCGCGGGAAGTGAGCGCTATCAGCGTTCCAGTTCCAAGGGGTCAAAACCAAGGATGGGGGCTGCCCCGGGTTTGTGGATTTTTAGCAGCGCTTTTCCGGCGCGGGCTTGAAGCGCCTTCCACTCGATGTATTTATCATCCTTATCCATGTGTTTTTCCATGCCGCCGCGCAGTTTGGTGATCTCAATGAATTCGATCACGTCTTGCAGCGCTTTTCCGGCGATCTCGGCATCGGCGGGCGGGAGTTTTTGCATACCTTCGGCGGAACTGATGAGGCTCTCTGCGGCGCTTTGAGCACCTTTGCGGAGGCAGGAGGCGAGCGTGCGCAGGGCGCGCGCTTCATGGATGTGGCCGAGGTAACTGATCAGGCGGTGATCCAGCGCAAGGTTGAGCATGGCATCGGCGAAGTCCATGCGCTCGGCGCCGGTGATGTCGCCATAGCCTTTCGGTCCCAGCACCATGCGGCGCATCGATTGCGGGCTCACCACCTTGGCACTGGCCGGGCCGAGGGCGGCGAGTTCGAGCATGACCTTGTCGGCCTCGCGGCTGGGCGAGTAGGACAGGGCGAGAACCACCTGTTCAAGCTCGTCCGTATTCTTGGTCTGGCCGGCTTTTCGAAGTGCAGCGATGGACGGCGCGTCTCCGATCTGTGCGATCAGATAGTAAAGCGAGGGGCGCACAACGGGATCACTCTCCGGCAGCATCGCGATGACGGCATCGCGCACGCGCGCCGCATGGGCGGAGTCTGTAATGCGGGAGAGGAGCGCCTCTTCGCAACCGCGCAAGTCTGCCGGATCGCGTGCCTGTTTAAGATGAGCGAGAACATCGGGCAGCAGTTTGTCACCGCCTAGGGCGAAGACTGTCTTAATGGCGGATTGTCTGACCAACGGCTGCTCGTGCTTCATCGCACCCTTGGCGATTTCCAGTCCGGCGGCATTCTTGCTGATAGCAAAAACTTCCAGGATGCCGCCTGCCGTGGCGGGGTCGACGGTCTTTGCGAAAAGCCCGGCGAGTGATTTCGCGCCACCGGCATTCACCCGTCCGCCGGCAAGTTTCGTGGCGTGGTCGCGCAGTCGCCAGTAGTCAGGGCCGAGGTAAGGCAGCAAATCCTCCATCGCGTCCGGCCCGAGGGTTTCTGCGAGGTAATCCATCGCCGCGATCATCCGGAAAGTGTCCTTGCGCGCGGGGTTAGCCAGGGCGTCGCGGCAGAGCTTGAGCTTCGCGCCGCCACCGCTGGCAGCTGTGAGCGCGAGCAGATCGTCGAGATCGAAAGTTACCGGTTTCCAATTGGAACGATCATCCTTGATGGTGACCTCCTCGAGGGGATTGTCCGTGAGGACAATTTTGAGAGGCCCGATGAGGTCGCGGAAAGCACCGGGCTGTTTGTTAATTTCAAAGGGGTCGAGCAGCGATCGTTTGTAGCCGACATGCGGGCGGAGTTCGCGGGATATCGCGACCTTCTTGCGCAGGCGATTGGCGCCGGCCTCAAGCCCCTCGCGATAGCCGAACTTCCCTAGCATGGCCACGGCGGGCGCGCTGCGGTTGGCGAACATCTGGTCCATGATCTGCTCCTCCTCGGCGGCGAAGACGAGCGGTCCGGCGAGACGAACGACGGTGTCCTTGGTCCAGACTTTCTTACGCGAACCAACGAAGCCGGCGCCGCCCACGGGGTCGAGAGTGATAAGTTTTTCCAAAGCATCCTGCACCAGTTTTTCGTCAAAGCCAGCCTCGAACGGCGAGTCGGCGAGCTTGCTGTTTTTCGCGAACAAAGCGGTCTGAGTCGCATTCCGGACGCTGTTGGGAGGAGCGGCCTGCGGGTCGGCCACGGTTGCCTTGAGCATCGCGAGCTGGATTTCCTCGTTCTCGGTGGACTTGGAAACGACATTCACCGCGGCGATTCGCACGAAGTCTTTGGGGTCTTCGAGGAGCTTGGTAATTTTCGAGAGATTGCCGAGCACGGTGTCCGGGCCGCAGGCGAGCAAGCCGCGAAGGCCGGCATCGCGAAGCCTTGGGTTTTCGTTTTCCAGCAATGCGATCAGGCGCGGGGCGATTTCCTTTTCACCAGCTTGGAAGCGTTTACCTAACTCCGCAGCGAACGTGGCGCGCGACTTCGGCATGAAGATGTCAAGCAGGTCGAAAAGTTCGTCGGTTCCGCGCTTTTGCCATGTTGCACCGGCCTTGGCATCGAGCCACGGGTCATTGAACTGCGCTTGGGCGCTGACGAGCAACTGGCTCATTTCTCGCTTGGTGGGCCAGAGGGATTCATCGGCATCTTTGCCAGTGATGAGTGTCTGTTTGAGGGGCGCGGACTGATGAAGAACCTCTGTGGCGGTGGGATCGTGCAGCGTGCCATATCTGCCGGTGGGCGAAATATAGACAAAGCTGCCGTCGTGGAGGCGGCAGAGCGTGCGGCGCCAGCGCATGTTGCGCTCACCCAGCGCCCGCACTTCTGGCCCGCAGAGGGAGGCGGCCCAGGCCGACCAGTTACCGTGGTAGTCGTGGCCGTGTCCGCCGCGCGCAGTGAACGAGGCATGGGTGGACATCATGGCAAAATATTTGGCCGAGTAGTTGTCGCCCAACAGTTTCATGGCGAAGGCGACACCGGTGTTCTTGCCGTTGCTGTCGTCACTGGGGTAGGCACCATGGTCGCCGTAGGGGATGCAACCTTGATCGACATAGGAACCGAAGAAGCGGCGGGCGCGGATGATGGCGGCGTCGATTTCCGGATGCTTGATGCCGAGTTTGTCCGCCAGCACGATCAGGAAGAAACAGCGGTTGCCGGCAGCATTTAGCGCGCCGTAGCCGGGGTTCATTTTGTGCAGTTCGCCGCCATTGAAAGACGGGTAGGCAAAGGTGTGGCCCCACGAGCCTCCACCGCTCTGACCCATGGCCGTTTGAATGGCGAAGGTCCGCAAGGCAGGCACGACATAATCATCACCAGTGGCCTCGTAATACAGCGCGCAGTTCAAACCGGTGAAACCCATATGCCATGAGCGGTAGCCACCTCCTTTAGGGAGCGTGACCGGTCCCTGTTCCTTGGGCGGCTGCCATTCGCGGCAGTTTTCGCTGCGCACCCAGTCGTGCACGAGCTTGCGGTGCTCAGGTTTGCCGGAGGCAACGAGTGCCAGCGCCTCAAGGCTGCCGCCACGGCCGGGTTTGCCGGTTTTGGGATCGGGAGCAAATTTCTTTTCCAGCACCTTCCACGCGTCTTCGAGAATCTGTTTGGTCTTCGGGCAATCGTAGGGCGCGGTGTCGCTATAAGATGGCAGCACCCGCAGCGTGAGATCGATTTCGAGCGTAGTCGGGACGATGGGAAACTCGTCGAAGCCCATCTTCTTGACTTCATCCTTGCGCGCAGACTCCGGCTTCCAGTCGTAGAGCGAGTTGTCGCTCAGGGCCTGGTTGAAGAGCTTGTCCACATCCACCGCGTTAACATCCTTCTTGCCGCGACGCGCGATGAAATTTTTGTCGCGCCAGACGAGGAACGAAATCTTGCCTTTGTTCTCAGCTTTCTCCGCCTCAATGATCGCGTTGCCGATCAACTGACCGAGGTGTCCGCCGGCGGTGAATTTTTTTCCGTTCATGCCGATGATCACATCACCCCACTGCAATTTCCCTTCGGCCGGCGAACCCTTGAGCGTGTTCTGCACCTGGAACTGGTCGCCCGGAAAGCCGCCGACCATGAAGCCGGTGATGCCGGTGGGGCCGAGATACCAAAGTTGCGGCGGAAATTTTTCCGACGGCATTTCTTCGCCCTTGGTCAGGTCGGGCAGTTTCGCTGGGCGTGGGGTTTGCGCGACATCGCCGCCGTTCTGGATGGCTTCAAGCTGCTCAGGCGTGACTTCGCGTTCCTCGGCGAATGCGAAGGAAGCCAGCGCGCAGAGCGATGCGATTGTGATCAGGAACGGGTTATGTTTCATTGGAGAAGCAGGGAAAATCCAGTGGACCGGGCGAGGTTGACAAGAGTCTCGCGCGCGGATTCCGGAAGCGGAGCACTGACATCCCAGACGATGTGGGCGGTCTGGCGGACCCGGGCACGCGTCGCGCGTCGTTGTTCGAGGCGCTTAATGAAACGAGGGAGCATGTATTCCATGCGTTCGATGGAATCGACGACGAACGAGCCGCGTCCAAACCACAGGCTCTCGAAGACAAACTCATCGCTGATGGCATCCTGCCCATCCGTGACTCGCAGGACTTGCGGACGTTTGCGCTTCTGGCGGGATTCAAAGTGAGCGAGGGCCGCACTGGCGGCGGCCGGATTGTCGGTCAGATAAACAAACGAATCGCCGCGTCTGGCGAGCCACTCAAGTTCCTCCGGGATGGAACGCCGCGGAGAATGGGAGCGATTCACCAGCGGCGGCATCGGTGTCATTGAATTGAGCAGGACGCTCGGCAGACGAAGCGGAAACGTGGCGAGTGAGTAAATATTCGCGCGCCGCAGGTAGTCGGCCACGAGGATCAGCACGGCCGCAAGAATCAGGAAGCGCGTGATGGCCAGATTCCAGCGATCGAGACGATGAGCGGTGGCGACGTCCGCCTCGCTCATTTTCAACGCGGGCTTTTTGCTGGACTCATCCGGCAAGCCCACATCCACGCCCGTGGACTCGACTTTGCCACCGATTTGTGACTCGAGCTTGTCTTCTGGCGCAGCATCTTTTGCGACATCACCCGAGCGGCCTTTTTTCTGCTGCTTCCATTCCGGGACGGAGGATTTT
>JAIOQF010000292.1 GCA_021413535.1 Verrucomicrobiota bacterium | reverse complement strand
ATCGAGAGCTTCGATGATCGCGGCGGCCACGACCACGCGCGTGAACCACTTATTGTCAGCCGGCACGACATACCATGGGGCATCCTTGGTCGCTGTGTTGCGAATCGTCTCTTCATAGGCGGACATGTAGTCGTCCCAATGCTCGCGTTCCTTGGCGTCGCTCGATGAGAACTTCCAGTTCTTCTCGGGGTTCTCGATGCGTTCCAGGAACCGGTTCTTTTGTTCCTTTTTGGACACGTTGAGGAAGAACTTCCGGACGAGCACGCCGTTGTTGCCGAGGTAGCGTTCGAAGGCGCGGATGTCCTTGAAGCGGTCATTCCAGACATCCTTGGTGATCAACTCACGCGGAAGCTTTTGTTTTTCCAACAGCTCCGGGTGGACGCGCACGACAAGCGTTTCTTCGTAATAGCTCCGGTTAAAGATGCCGATGTGGCCGCGGTTCGGCAGAACCTTCATGCAGCGCCAGAGGTAGTCGTGGTCGAGATCGTCGCTCGTCGGTGCTTTGAAGGAGTGGACGTCGCAGCCTTGGGGATTGATGCCGGACATGACGTGCTTGATCGCGCCGTCCTTGCCCGCCGCGTCCATCGCTTGGAAGATGAGGAGGACGGCCCACTTGTCCTGGGCATAAAGCATGTCTTGCATCGTGGACAGAAGGTCGATGCCCATGGCCAGTGCTTCTTTTGAGCGCTCCTTGTCGTCCTGTTTGAAATGAAGTGTATCGCCGGGATCGGCATCCTTGAGCCGGAACTTGTCGCCGTTAGTGATGCAAAACGGTTCGGCGAGTTTGCGGGCTTGTTTGACCAGCTCCTTGATTTTCATGTTGGGAATTCTCCCAAGACACTGTCCGGGTGGCAAGGGTAAGTTTGAAGCAATAATTGTGTGCCAGGTTATGAGCTCCGTTGCACGATTTGAATTGTCGCTGGCGCGGTGAAGTGCTCCAATAGCAGAGGAAGTCAAAAAAACGAATCTGCTGAAGCTCATGTCTGGGAAACAGAATCAATCCAAGAAACGCTTACTGGACCCGGTTGACCGCGTCTCGGAGATCATTTTTGGCCTGATCATGGCATTGACATTTACTTGCACGCTGAGTGTTACTGAAGGGGGGCGTGGTGAAGTTCAAAAGATGATGCTGAGCGCACTTGGGTGCAACGTCGCCTGGGGCTTGGTGGACGGGTTTATGTTTGTCTTCGCCAACTTCGTGGAGCGGGCCCGGGCGTTGCGGACGTTGCGGGCGCTGCGCGCCACGTCCGATTCGAGGGAGGCTGACCGCATCCTGCTTGACGCGTTGCCTCCCGTGGCAGCGACGGTCCTGCGACCGGATCAGGTTGGTGACATACGACGGCAGATCGCCAGTCTTTCTGAGATCCCTACTCGTCCGGCCCTCGGCAAGGACGACTGGCTCGGCGCAGTCGGGGTCTTCTTTCTGGTTTTTCTCTCCACGTTTCCCGTGGTGATTCCCTTTATTTTTATTCATGAATCGGCAACCGCCATGCGGGTTTCCAACTTGATAGCGGTGATTCTTCTCTTTTTTGGCGGTTATTCCCTGGGACGATATGCAGCACACCGTCCCTGGCTCATGGGATTGATGATGGCTCTTGTGGGCTCAGCGCTCGTTGGCATCACCATCGCACTCGGCGGATAATGATGAACAACTGGAAACATCTTTTGGCGGCGGCACTTTTTTGGGCCGTGAGTTTATCTGGCGTTGGGATCGCGAGCGCCGGTTCCGCCTCTTTTGCAATAGTCGATGAAGCTGTGGCGAACCCGTGGTCGTTCTCTCTCTCGGACTATACCTATCTTATTCCCGATGGGCGCAATTACACGCAACCTACCTTCACGGCGGATCGCGGGCGCTTTCATTTTGAGGCCCGTTACAATTATGAGGCGCTGTCGACCGGATCAGTCTGGCTCGGTTGCAACTTCAGCGCGGGCGATGAACTGACGCTGGAAGTCACACCGATGATCGGCGGCGTGTTCGGCGACACCCGGGGCGTGGCGCCGGGATTGGAACTGACACTCGACTGGAAAAAGCTCTCGTTTTACAGCGAGACCGAATATGTCATCGACTCCGCAAACCAGTCAGATAACTTCCTCTACACTTGGTTGGAGCTGACCTATAAACCATGGGACTGGTTGCGGGCTGGTCTTGTTGCCCAGAGGTCGAGGCTTCAGGGCAGCAGCCTTGACGTCGAACGCGGCATCTTGGTTGGCCTCACTTGGAAGAAGGTGGAGTTCATCACCTGCGTGTTCTTTCCCGGCTCGGAGCAGCCGACGGTGGCACTGGGGGTTTCGGTGAGTTATTGATTTAGGTCAGGCCTTGGATTGTCCATCAACTTTACGGGGCGATTTCATAACCTTCGATGTGGGCCCGGATGCGGTCGGAATAATCCGGGGCTAGATCGGCCGCTTTGCCCGCCTGCATGATGTTGCTGCGTTTCTTGAACTCGGCGAAGGGAAGCCTGGAGGTGATGACACCACGTTCGAAGAGCAGTTCATCCATGTGCCCGTTGGCCACCAATCGCCAGTCGAGCGGCCTGCGGTCGGCGGGCTTGATCTGACCGCGGATGCTCGTGGTGCAGTTCGTGGTGAGCACGTTGTAGAATCGCGGATGTTCGCGGAGCTGATTGATGGTTGCGATGTATTCCATGAACC
>JAIOQF010000291.1 GCA_021413535.1 Verrucomicrobiota bacterium | reverse complement strand
GTATCAAAAAAAATAACACTTACCCGAACCGGTCATGGTTTTAACCTGCGGTCAGATGCGCGACGCTGAAGAAGCGGCGTTCGCTCGGGGCGTCTGTGCTGCAAAATTGATGGACGAAGCAGGAGCGGGCATTGCGCGCGTGATTACACAATTCTTTCCGCGAGCAGGCCATGCGGTGCTCTATCTCGGAAAGGGAAACAATGCGGGCGACGCACTGGTGGCTGCGCGGCATCTTCTTGATGCCGGCTGGACCTTGTGGGCTCGGCCGACATTCATGGCGGATGAGTTCAAGGAACTTCCAGGGCGACATTGGAAGTCACTGGCGGGAAAAATCATCACGCTTGATTCACCCGACCAAATTGCACAACTCAAAGGCACGGTGGTGTTGCTCGACGGTCTGGTCGGCATTGGTGCGACCGGTCCGCTGCGTGGGGCTCTAGCCGATGCGGTAATTGAAATGAACCAGCTGTGCCACACGCGACACGCCGTAACGGTGGCGCTGGATCTTCCCTCGGGTCTCGATTCCGGCGGAGTGTGCGTGCAAGCGGACTGCACCATCACCATCGGGCATGTGAAAGATCTTCTGCTGACAGATCAGGCCACTGACTTTGTCGGACGACTGGCCATTGTTCCCCTGCGGGAGTTGTCAGTCGCATCGGGCGACAACACGCGCAACGTGCTGACGCCGCAGATATTGCTGCCCAAGCTGCCGCGCCGAACGTTTGATTTTCACAAGGGCGAAGCAGGCCGGGTCGGCATCATCGCCGGGTCGCGCGGCTTTCTTGGTGCGGCGGTTTTGTGCGCGACCGGAGCTTTGCGCGGGGGTGCAGGCCTGGTCACGTTGTTTGTGAAGGATGAGTTTTATCCCATGATCGCCGCGCTCGCTCCGCCGGAAATCATGGTGCAGTGCGTGAAGAACTATCGCGAGGTTTTGCAAATTAAACTGGATGCGTTGGCCATCGGTCCAGGGCTGGGCTCGGCTAACGAGGAAGAAGTGCTGAAAGTAATCGCGGATGCAACAGTCCCGGCGGTGATTGATGCCGATGCCCTCAACATGCTGGCGCGGCGCGGCCTTGGTGAAATGAAGACCATTGCCGCATCCCGGTTGCTGACGCCGCATCCCGGTGAAATGGCGCGACTCATCGAACGCGAGCCAGAATGGCAGAATTTAGAGCGCGGTGAGCTTGCCGCAGCGTTCGTGAAAAAATTTCCGCAGTTCACGCTCTTGCTCAAGGGTGCCCGGACGGTGGTTGCATCACACGGACATCCGCTCTCGTTCAATACAAGCGGCCATCCCGGCATGGCCAGCGGAGGCATGGGCGATGTTCTCACTGGCTTATGCGCCGCCCTGGCGGGGCAGGGTGTTGCTTTGCATGATGCCGCATGCCTCGGTGCCTGGCTCAGCGGACGCGCGGCAGAAATCGCAGTGCAAGATGGCGCACAATCTCAGGAATCACTCACCGCAGGCGATGTGGCGGCGCAGATCGGAGCAGCTTATGCGGATTTGCGCGCCTTGGTTTTCTAGTTTGACTCATGTTCCGCAGCATTGCGTTTTGCCAAGGTCAAACTAGAATCGCCGAACTATGAAAAGCAAAGGACTCGGCTGCCTCATCTTCTTTCTAGTTTTCTTGCTGCTCGCCAGTGTCGCGGTGAACTTCCTCCAGTTCGCGGCTCACTTTGGCATGGGCGAAGGGCTGGCCGGCGACATCGATCAACCGCCAAAGTTCCACGAGATGCTGGAGCAGAAAGGTGCGGCGGAATCGAAGGATAAAATTGTGCGATTGGATCTGGAGGGCATCATCTCCAACGGCCCGGCTGAGGGACTCTTCGGTGCCGGTGGATTTGATCTGGAATCCCTCAAGCGGGCGCTGCAACAGGCCACGGAAGACAAGTCCGTAAAGGCCATCGTTCTCCGCATTGATTCGCCGGGCGGTGAAGTGACGGCATCGGACACGCTTTATCATGCCGTGAAAGAGGCGGCTAAAAAAGTGCCGGTGGTCGTCTACATGGACTCGCTGGCCGCATCCGGCGGCTACTACATTAGCTGCGGCGCCACCAAAATCGTGGCCAACGAAACCACGCTCACCGGCAGCATCGGCGTCATCATCCAGTCGCTGAACTACAGCGGCGCGTTCGGAAAAGTTGGCATGGAGACCATGACTTTTGTCAGCGGGACATTTAAAGATACGCTCGGCGGATCACGACCCATGCGCGATGACGAGAAAGCTTATGTCCAAGGACTGGTCACGAATATGTATGACCGCTTTCTCGGCATCGTCTCCGAAGCACGCAACATCGACAAGGAGACGCTGAAATACGGCATTGCCGACGGTCGCGTCTTCACCGGAGGCGAGGCCTTGCAGAAAAAACTCGTGGATCAGATTGGCTACATCGAAGATGCCTACACCACCGCGCGCAATTTGGGCCGCGCTCCTAACGCCAGCGTGGTGCGCTATCAGAATCGCGGATCATTACGCGATCTGCTAGGTGCCTTCAGTTCCGCGCAGGACGCCAAGGGACATGTAAAAATTGATCTCTCGGACCGGCTGATCCCGCGGCTCCAGCCTGGCAAGATGTATCTGCTGCCCGCTCATATGGCACCGTGAAGCGCACCCGCGCCTTTCCTCTGCATGTCCGAAACTGCCAACCTGGAAATCATCCGCGATCTATTCGGAATCGCCGGGGTCGCGCTCATTATCGGGCTCGGCGTTTACGCTTTTATTCGTGCGGGCGGAGGTCCACAGTGGAACTGCGACGGCAATGTGCTCGCGCGACCTTATGGCTGGCCGGACGGCATTGTGGCGCTGCTGCTGCTGGCATTTTTTATCTACTGCAGCACGGCGGGAACGGCGCAGCCGGAGACCACAGCATCCGCAGGTGTTCCTGGCAGCGAAAGCAACGCAACTGCACAGCTGGCCAGCATGCTCTTTATGCTGGTGGTCGCGTTGATGATCCTGGTTTACATGCGCATCCGCGGTCAGGAGCCGGGCGAAATGTTCGGCATCCGCCAGCTGCCTCCGCTGCGCGCACTGCTGTTCGGCGCGGCATCACTGGTGCTGATCTATGGCGTCATGACTGGGGTTTATTACCTGGTGAAAGAGCTGGTTTTCGATGGCAAATGGCCAGATGACAGCGCGCAGGAATCCATCAAAGATTTTCAGGCATCAGCCAGCATTTTATACAAAATCATGCTGGGCCTCGGGGCGGTGGTGATTGCCCCCGTCGCTGAGGAAACAATTTTTCGGGGATTTTTTTATGGCGTGACCAAGCGCTTCAGCGATCGCTGGTTTGCCGCCGTCTTCACTTCTGTGATATTCGCCTGCGTCCATTGTCATTTCGGCAGCGCGCTCCCACTGTTCACTCTCGCGATGGGCTTTGCCATCGCTTATGAAATCACCGGCTGTCTGCTGGTGCCAGTGGCCATGCATTCGCTGTTCAATGCGTTCAATCTCCTGCTGCTCATTTTCGGCCCCAAATCATGAGTGTGTTGACGCTGGCGAATCTGGGCGAAGATGCGCTGGTGCATCGTTTGATGCAGAAAGTTCCGTTGGCTGCGGATGTGCTGACGGGCGCAGGCGATGATTGCGCCGTGGTGAAGTCGTTGGGCAAAGGATGGCTGCAACTGCTCAAGACTGACTGCGTAGTCGAGGGCGTCCATTTCACGCGCGGGACGAAGTCGCAGCGCGTTGGCTGGAAGGCGCTGGCGCGCGCGGTCAGCGACATCGCGGCCATGGGCGGCACGCCGGATCATGCGCTGGTGACACTGCTCGCGCCGCCGGATCGGAAGGTGTCGGACATGGTGCAGCTCTATGCGGGCTTGCGGAAATGCGCGCGGAAATTTGGCATCAGCATCATCGGCGGTGAGACTTCTGGTTCACCGGTGTTTGCCGTGGTGATCAGCCTTACCGGCCGGGTAAAGGCAGCGCATTGCGTGCGCCGCGACGGAGCGAAGGCGGGCGATGAGATTTTTGTCACAGGCCGGCTCGGCGGTTCCCGGCGCGGTCATCATCTTGATTTCATTCCACGCATATCTGAGGGCCAATGGCTGGCCGAAAATTTCAAGCCGCGCGCGATGATGGATTTGAGCGACGGACTGGCCAAGGATTTGCCGCGCATGGCACTGGCCAGCCGGGTGGAATTTGTCGTTCAGGAAGCTGCGCTGCCTTGCAACAAAAACTGCAGGGCTGAACAAGCATGGTCAGATGGCGAGGATCATGAGTTGTTGCTGGCGGTCAGTCCGCGCATATCCAGAGAACTTGAGTGCGCATGGCAGAAGAAGTTTCGCAAGACACCACTGACGCGGATTGGTTTCTTCGTTCCGAAGGGCAAAGGCAGCGCGCCTTCTTTTTCTGGAAAAGGCTGGGAGCATTTCAAGCGGCAGCCTCGTGAGTCAGCGAAGTCGGATTAAAAGAGTCCGCAACACTCGCGGACTACACGCTTGCCTGGTGCGCCCGGGAGGGATCGAACCTCCGACCAATGGATTAGAAATCCATTGCTCTATCCACTGAGCTACGGGCGCTTTTTAATGAACGTGTTGCTGCCGCTAATTTAACCGGCGCAACTAATAAACCGGGCAATCCCAGCATGTGAGAGATCACCGCTCTCCGAGTTTGGGCCAATTACGATGGGAGTCAATTATTTCCCGGCCACGGGTCTGTCTCTTCCGAATTCACGTTGTGGATGAATGGCCGATCAACGGGAAAAAAAACAAAAAGGATTTTATGAAGAGCAACAGTGATCAAATCTGATCACTGTTGCTCTCTTTATTTTATTACTCAATGTTTCCCAGGTGCATGGCCCTTGGGCAGCAGGGCGTCGCCGATGCTGAAGATCGGGGCGTAAATCGCATAGACCAGGAAACCAACCACCACGCCGAGGAAGAGGATCGTGAGGGGTTCGAGAATTTTGTCGATCTGATTGGCAACGGCATCCAGCTCGTCTTCATAGTCGTTGGCGATTTCGTTGAGCATTTCGGTGCCGGTGCCGGTTTCGGCTGAGAGTTCGATCAGGCCGCAGAGCGTCCGACAGTCGGGCCCGAGCCAGTGGGACTCCATGATGAAGCCCTCATGCAGGGTGCCGCCCACGCTGATGTGCTCGGCCATCTTGCCGAAGAAGGTGCTGTAATACCAGTGCCATGACGAGCTGGCGGTGATCTGGAGCGCGGTGGACAGGCGGACGTTGGCCTCAATGAGCATAGCGAGGCAGCGGAAGCTGACGGCGGCGGCGGACTTGCGCACCAGTCCGCTGACAATGGGCATTTTTAAGAAGACAGTTTGCGCGGTCTTGGTTCCGGAAATTTTACCCCAATTTTTTAAGAGCATCACGATGGCCACGATCGGGATGGCCACCATCCAGGGCTGCCGGATGAGAATGTCCGAGATGAACAAAAGGGCGCGGGTGCCGAAAGGAAGGGCGACGTGGAGGGATTCGTAAAGGTTCTTCATGGCCGGCACCAAGGTGAAGCTCATGGCGATGGTCACGCCCACGGCCATGATCATAACGATGCAGGGATAGATCAATCCGGTCTTGAGCTTCTTAATGATGCGCGCGGTTTTTTTCTGGGCGCTGCCGATGCGCTTGCAAACGTTCGCGAGCTGGCCCGCTTCTTCACCGGCGATGAGAAGGCTGAGAATTTCCGGCGGGAAAAGAATCGGATGCTTAGAGGCGGCGTCGCTGAATTTTTCACCGATGGAGAGATCGTGGGCCATCTCGGCGATGATGCCGCGGTATTTGGGTGTCTTGACGCGATTGGCCTGAAGCTGGAGGCTTTTGATAAGACCGATGTTTCGTTCCAAGCAACTGGCGAGGCCGCTGAAGAACGCCACCTTGTCGGTCTGGCTGTCCTTGGCCAGGGTGAGACGCTGCACGGTTTCGTCCACGCCGGTGATGTCCTCGACGATGGCGGTCTCGTTGGAACCGACGCCGGAACCGATCAAAGCTTTTTCGTTGGTGTCAGTATCCACCGTCGTAAAATGCTTCTGGCCGGTGTGAATGTTGGTGATGAGAACTTTTTTCAGCATGGCGGTGGTAGGTGAAATTCAGCGCGAGGAAGGGCGATAGACGGTCACGGTTTGCGTGCGGTTGTTGGTGCCCTGGGGATCTTCGACGTTGACCGAGATGGTGATGTTCTCCAGCGTGCCCATGGAGTTGGCCAGGGTGGTGGTGCCGGCGGTGCCGAAGGTCACGGTGTTCCCGCTGCTGTCGGCGATGACGCAAAGGTTGAGAGTGTCGTTGTTAGTGGTGGTGGGCAGCACGCTGAGAACTTCATCCGGGGTGAGGCCGAGCTGCCAGAGGGTGGCGGCATTTTCGAGGATGTTCAGTCCGACGGTGACATTCTTGGAAGCGCTCTCCACGATGTTCATGGTGCCGAGAAGCCGGACCGCGCCGCCGATCATGATGCCCAGCAGACCGGCGGCCATGAGGACCTCGGCGATGGTGTAACCATTCTTTCTGCGCGGTCTGGTGTTCATTGGGAGATGACAGTTTCCAGCCAGGCGTCGCGGGGCAACCGGGTAGTGAGGGTGCCGGGATTGCTGTCCCGGTAGAAGTTGAAAATCTTATTGCTGGTGCTGTTGGTGCAGTTGATGTGCCAGTTGGTTCGCAAGCTGCCGGTGATGTCCACGCCGTTCCCGCCGGCGTCATCGAGGTAGATGTTGCGATATTGGTTGATCATGTGCAGACGCCAGCGGAGAGGGCCGCCGCCGCTGGCGGTGCTGCTCCCGGACCAGCTCATGAAGCAGGTGACTCCGGTGCCGGTGCCGAGGCCGAGCACCAAAGGGCGGCTGTTCTCGCCGTTAAAACGGATGTCGCGAATTTCCTGTTCCACGAGGATGATCAGCGGTGACAAGCTGGCAGCATTGGTATAATCCGCCGCATTAGTCTGACCTTGGAGGATGAGCTGGGTGACTCCGCTGGTGATGTAGAGGTTGTGCTGCGTCGCGCTCTTGAGCAGTATCGTCACGGCGGAGCCGCCCTTGGTCCAGCTGTAGTTATAGGGGCTGGTGGTGGGCTCCGGATAGGCAGAAAACGGATTATTGTCTCCGGTCTTCATCCAGATGTCCGAGGTGGCGGAGCCGCCGTTGGTGGCGGTGCCGGTGACGCCTTGGGATTTGTTGCTATCTATGTTGGCGCCGCTGGCGAACGGGGTGGCGCTATTGGCGTTGCTGCTGAGGACGTAGTAGCCGAGGGTGTCGGTGGTCAGGTCAGTGTAAACTGAGTTGACGGCGAAGTTGGTGTTTTTCAGGATGTTGAGGGTGCCGTCTGTGACTGCACCGGTGCCGGCACCGTCGGAACCGGCCATGAAAATCGGGTAGGACGAGAAGTTGCTGGGCAGCAGCGCGGCGGTTCCGGCAATATTGAGCGTGGTGTCGGTTCCAGTCTTGGAGAGGTTGAGGCATTCTTCGGCGGCCACGCCGCTGACGTCAGCTGCGCCGCCATAAATGAGGACGCGGCCGTTCACTTCGATGTTGTCGGAGATGTAGATGTTGCCGCTGGCGCCGGTGGGTTTCGCATGAGTGATGAGCAGGTCGCCCAGCAAGGCGCGCGGATAGGATTTTTGGAAGTTGTAGAAGCGGACCAGTTCTGGCTGGGTGGAGTCCGTTGCCGCCGTGGTCCGGGTGTAGTAGACGGAATTGTCCGTCGTGGCGATCTTGCGCAGATTATGAAAGGGCTCGATGTAGGCGGAGGGATTGGTGAAGGTGTAAAGCGAGTTGAAAGTTTTCAGGCTGGTGAAGGCGTCAGCCGTCAATCCGCCGCCGCCGGAAAGCGTGGCGCTGGTTTGCGCCTGGGTGACGGTGTCCCGGTAGGCAAAGCTGTAGCTGTATTGCTGGTTGATCGCCCGGCTGTTGCTCCAGCTGAGGTGCCGGGCGACGGAATCGCTCATGCGATTGCTTTGAATGGCGCGGGTGGCCAGCAGGAAGACCCAGGCGGTGATGCCAATGCCGCCGATGATGGTGAAGGCCAGCACCATGAGCATGGCTGCGCCGCGAGCGTGAGATCGGGAACGATGGAAGATAGTCTTCATCGGGCAGGGAAGAGTGGCACTGCGAACATGAAGGCGGTTCGGCCGGCCATGTGGTTGTAGGCTTTCCGGGGATCGGTGGTGGCGAAACTGGCGTTATAGCTGGAAGTCGTGTTACCGTTGGGCAATTGGAGCGAGCTCCGCGAGGGATCAGGCCAGAAGATGAGGGAGAAGGGCTTTTCTCGTGCGATCTTGAAACGATCGATCGAGGTGCTGCCTTCCACGACGGCCTTGCGTGCCTGGCGTTCGAAGGAAATCACAGCGGGATACCAGGAGTCAGTTCCAGTTCCAGAGAGCTTGAAGCAGATATCGTAATAAGATGTCAGTGTGC
>JAIOQF010000286.1 GCA_021413535.1 Verrucomicrobiota bacterium | reverse complement strand
TCGACTGAAGCTAAGGCATTCTTCGAGCAGGGCGTCGGGCAACTTCACGGCTTCTGGTATTACGAGGCGGAGCGCTCTTTCCGCCAGGTGGCGCTGCTCGATCCAAACTGCGCTATGGCCTACTGGGGTTGCGCGATGGCGAACGTGAACAATGCCAAGCGCGCGAGTGGCTTCATCAAGAAAGCGGCCGGGAAAAAGATGCAGGCTTCCAAACGCGAGCAGGACTGGATTACTGCGCTGGAAAATTTTTACGCCGACGAGAAAAAGGAGAAAAAGACACGCCAGATGGACTTCATCAAGGCGACCGAGGACATCGTCAGCGATTTCCCGGACGATCTCGAAGCGAAGGCCTTTCTCGCATGGGCGATCTGGCACGCCAAGGAAGACGGTGTTCCGATGGTGAGCCGGGAGACCGTTGATGCCTTAATCCAGCAAATTTTCGCCAAGGAACCAATGCATCCTGCGCATCATTATGTGATTCATCTCTGGGACGGCAACAGACCAGCCCGCGCCATAGCTTCCGCAGCGCAATGCGGACAGACTTCGCCAGCCATCGCCCACATGTGGCACATGCCGGGGCACACCTTCTCCAAGGCCAACCGGCTCGATGACGCCGAGTGGCAGCAGGAGGCCGCGACGCGGGTGGATCACGCCTACATGATTCGCACCCAGATACTTCCGGATCAGATCCACAACTATGCGCACAATACCGAGTGGCTCATCCGCACACTCAATCAAATCGGACAGGCGCACAAAGCTGTGACGCTGGCGAAAACCCTGATCGAGATTCCACGCCACCCGGAATTCAATACCATCGACAAGGGCAGCAAGAGTGCCGGATTCGGCCGGACGCGACTTCTGGAAACACTCGCCAAGTTTGAATTGTGGGACGAGCTGCTTGCACTCGACGGATCGCCATATCTCGATGTGACGCAGAATCCAGCATTTGAAGCCAGTCGTTTGCGCGCTCTGGGTGTCGCGTCATTTTTTAAAAATGATTCAACGGCGCTCGGCCGTCATCTTGCAGAACTGACTAAACTTAACAAGAAGCCGGTGACCATCCCAGAGAAAATCGAGCCGGTGGAAAACGCCGAGCCTGCGGAAAAATCTGTCACGCCTGAAAACGACAAGCTGACGACTCCCGAAAAGAGCAAGCCAGGCACCCCCGAAAAGAAAAAATCCGCCACGCCCGAGAAAGAGAAGCCCGACGCCAAGAAATCCAGCTCCGCAGCGGAAAATGCGCTGGCGGAACTACGAGCGCTCCGCGCCATCCTCGACTCAAAATTCGAGGAAGCTTCCAAAGAACTCGACAAGGCACGTGATACACCGAAGGACCGGCTCGTCCGCTATCAACTCCGAATGAATGAAAAAGAAAAAGCGGCGAAGCTGGCCCTGCAACTTCCACAAGATGCTCCCGGTGTGGCGCTGCGCGTGGATGTGCTGCTGCAGTGCGATAAAATCGATGACGCCAAAAAACAATTCGATGTCTTGCGAACGCTCGGAGCCACGATGGATGGCGATCTCCCGATCTCAAAACGCATGGATGAAGTTGCCAGCCAGTTCGGCATCACCGATGCCTGGCGCAATTCCGCAGCTCCGCGCTCTGATTCTGGAGTCCGTCCGCCGATCGAAACATTGGGTCCGTTGCAATGGCATCCGTGGGATGCAGCCGGATTCTCCCTGCCTGATCGGTCGGGCCGACAGACAGACTTCAATGACTTCAAGAAGAGACCGCTCATCGTGCTGTTTTATCTCGGTCATACTTGTGGTCATTGCATGGAACAGCTCAAGGCGTTCGCAGCGTCCGCCGCCGATTTCGAGAAAGCTGGTATCGGCATAGTCGCGATTGGAAGCGAGCAGGCAGAAGAGCTGTCAGCCACCAGCAGCGCTTGCAGCGGCGAAAACGGAACACCGTTCCCCCTGCTGGCCGATCCGTCATACAACGTGTTTCGCCAATGGCGCTGCTATGATGATTTCGAGGGCATGGGCTTGCACGGTGTATTTCTGGTCGACACCCAAGGGCAAGTGCGTTGGGCGGATGTGGGCTACGAACCATTCAAGAATACGCGCTTCCTAATTGAAGAATC
>JAIOQF010000282.1 GCA_021413535.1 Verrucomicrobiota bacterium | reverse complement strand
TGTCCAGCATCGGCAGGCTTTTCTCATCGACGATGAAGAGCACGCCACCATGATCAAAAATCCGGTCAGCCGCGCCTGGGGCGTCGACCCCCATGACGTATTCCAAGCCCGCGCAACCTCCGTGACGCACGGCCAGTCGCAAACCCGAGCCCTCCGCTGCGGCGTGGGCCAGCAAAAGCTCGCGGAGATGTTTGACGGCGGAATCAGTGGCGGTAATCATGATCGAAGTTGGCACCTGTCTCCATCCATCCCGCTGATCGGAAAATAATTCGATAATGCCGGTCTGGTGCAGCCTCAGGTTTCCGTTCCTCCATTTAACGCATTTTCTTCCCTTTCGCAAACCTCATGAGCCGGATTCGCATTTTGTCTGACGCCCTTGCCTCCCAAGTGGCCGCCGGCGAAGTCGTGGAGCGGCCCGCAGCGGTGGTGCGGGAGCTGGTGGAAAACAGTCTCGACTCCGGTGCCCGGCATATCGAGGTTCATATCCAACGCGGCGGCGCAGCGTTGATTCGCGTGACCGACGACGGCTGCGGCATGGATCGCGAGGACGCCATGCTCTGCATGGAGCGGCACGCCACCAGCAAGATCCGCACAAAAGAAGATCTGGCTTCCATTCATACGCTGGGTTTTCGCGGGGAGGCGCTGCCCAGCATCGCCAGCGTCTCCCGCTTCCGTCTGGCCACGCGTGAAGCGGGCGCGCTCGCCGGCACCGAGATTGAAATCCACGGCGGCAAAATGCACGCGGTGCGGGAATACGGCGGCGCACCCGGCACGGTCGTCGAGGCCCGCGCGTTATTTTACAATGTCCCGGCGCGGAGAAAATTTTTGCGCACCGAGCCAACCGAGTTCGCGCATGTGGAACAACAGTTCCGCGTTCATGCCATCGCCAATCCCCATGCAGCGTTCACTTTGCTGCGCGACGGCGAAGTGTTGTTCCAGCTTCCCGCCACCGATGATGTCCGGGTCCGAATTGAAGGCCTGGCCGGACGCGAGCTGGCGGCGCGCCTGCTGCCGATCACGCCAGTGGATTGGAACGGCGTAACGGTGCGCGGCTACATCGGAGGCGCGGGACTGAGCCGCCCGACGCGGCAGATGCAGCTCGTTTTTCTCAACAGCCGCCCAGTCGACAGTCCCACGGTGAGCTATGCCCTGCGGGAAGGTTATCACACCGCGCTGATGAAGGGTCAGCATCCGGTGACTTTTTTGTTTATCGAAATGCCGCCGGAAGATTTTGATATCAATGTTCATCCAGCAAAAAAAGAAGTGCGATTCCGCGATGCAGGCACGGTGCGCGAAGCCGTGGTGCGAGCCGTCAGCGGCACGCTGGCGGCCACCAACACGATTCCCACGGGACATGTCCCATTCATGCGCCGGTCCGCGTCTCCCGACGCACTCCAATTGGATACCGCTCAATCGCCCGCGCTGTTCCCGGAGCGCGAGCAAATCGCGACCACCCAGCATTTTGCTCCTGCTTCAGGCAGCGCCGACTTCATGCCGCACGCCGTGGCACCGATTGCACTCACTCAATCCGATCAGGCAGCACGGCCCATGGAATCCGCCTTCCAGCCAGCACCCGCGAAAGCAGTGCCCCTTGCTGCGGACTTCCGCATTCTGGGCGTGATCGGAAAACTTTACGTTCTCATGGAGAGCAGCGAAGGCCTGGTGCTGATGGATCAACATGCAGCGCATGAGCGGGTTCTCTTTGAACAACTCCGCCGCGCGATGGAACACGAGGGCGTGCCCGCTCAACGGCTGCTGCTTCCGATCCTGCTCGAGGTGCCACCTCAGGAGTTCGACGCCATCCGCCGCCATCTCGATACGTTGCACAAGCTCGGCATCGAGGCCGAGCCCTTCGGATCGAACACCTTCAAGATCGACGCCATCCCCTCCTTCATCAAATGCGATGATCCACAAGTCCTGCTGCGAGCCGTGTTGGATGAACTGGCCAGTGTCAGCAGCCGCACTTCAGCCCTCCGCCTGGGCGAGGACATGATCGCCACAACCGTCTGCCGCCATGCCGTGAAGGCGAATGATCTGCTTCGTATTCCAGAATTGCAGAAGCTGCTGGCCGACCTGCTGGTCTGCGAGATGCCCTGGTGCTGTCCGCACGGTCGACCAACGCTCATCCAGATATCCTATGTGGAACTGGAAAAGAAATTCGGCCGACGCGCGCCGTGATCAGCGCTCAAGATCAGTGCTGAACCGTGAAGGTCGGCCGATTTCCCAAGCTGGCCGGGATCATCTCACCCTGTCTAGGCTGGACGACCCGAGGCTTCATGACCGTTTGAGGAGCTGCGGCTCCTACGGGTTCATATTCTGTGGCCTTGAGATAATTCTCCACGTCGGCAATGACAGCATTGGGGTCGCTGGCCGTGAACGCGGTAACTTGGAAGTCATCCGGCTGATTTTGCGCCACCTGCAGTCCAGTGGCAGCGTGCGGACGCAAAGTGATGCCGAGAAGAGCTACGGCGGCAACGGTCGCAGTGGCCCAGGCCCATTTCGGATTGAGAACCTCCGAGAAATAAGAAGACATGCGCTCCCACAAGAGTCCCCGGGCAGAACGATGAAGCATCTCGGAACGCTGACGATCCTTGAAAGCAGACACAAAATCATCGACGAAACCTTCTGGCGGACGTTCGTGGCGCTTGAGGCGGATCAGTTTCTGGATCAGGATTTCTTCGGATTCACTCATGGCAGGGCTTCGGTTTGCGGGGTTCAGGAGGTGCGGGTAACGGCTGATTCGGGCGGATTATTTACGGAAATCTTCAAGGTAATTCTGCAACTGTCGATGGGCGTAGAATAACCGACTGCGCACGGTGCCTTCAGAGACGCCCAGGATCTTGCTAATGTCGGCATGTTGCAAGCCCTGAATGTCGTAAAGAGTCACCACGGTTCGGTGGTCTTCAGACAGCTTCATCATGGACTCGTTCAATCTTTTTTGCAGTTCATGAATATTCACCTCCCGCAGGGGGCTGTCCCCGGAAGTAACTTGGATAAAGTCAGGGTCATTCTGAATGCCGTTGTCCACGTCATCCATGCTGAGCTTCGTATAGCGACCCCGTTTCTTGAGGAAGTTCAGCGTCATGTTCACGCTGATGGAATAGATCCACGTGTAGAAAGTGCTCATCCCCTGAAAGCGTTTCAAAGAGCGATAAGCCTTCGCGAAAATGTCCTGCAGCAAATCCGCCGTGTCCTCGCGATTGGAGGTCATGTTGTAGACCATGCCGTAGAGCTTGGGCGTGTATTTTCGCACCAGATCATCAAACGCCCGCGTGTCTCCCTCCTGGGAGCGCGTGATCAATTCCTGGTCGGGATCTGGATTGCGAGGGTGGTCTGACATTTTTCTAAGTGCGCACCAGACAAACAACCGTCGGCGCGACGACGCAAGCGATTCTTGGCTTATCCCCTGCCCCGCTTCATCCGCACAGCGACGTGATCCACGCCCGGCAAGATGCGTTTCCGCAGTTCCACCCCGGCGCTCGCCACCGTCGGATGCCGCAACAACGCCGTGATCATCTCCGCAGCCAGCGTCTCCAAAAGCTTCCGCGGTCGTGCCGCAGCCAGAGCTTTAATTTCATTCGCCACCGACTCATAGTCGAGCGTCGCATTCAATTCGTCGGGCATTGAATCAAACCGAGACTGCATTTCCAGCTCCACATCCGCGCTGATTGTCTGCCAGTTCGCCCGCTCCGCCTCCGGCACACCGAGC
>JAIOQF010000281.1 GCA_021413535.1 Verrucomicrobiota bacterium | reverse complement strand
TGACCTCGGCCATAACGCCCACCGCGGGGACGTTCACCTTCACGGTCACGGGCATCACCCTCACAGCCTACACCTACGACGCGACGAAGAACACGGTCTCGTCAGCCTCGATCATACCTCCGCCCAATGTGCTGAGCGTTTCCGGCATCGCCATGAGCACCACTTTCGCCTCCAGCAATTACACGGCCAAAGCCACGATCACGGTCGTGAACCCCTACACCGGAGCCCCCGTCTCAGGAGCGGTGGTCAAGGGCAACTGGTCTGGTGCCACCAGCGCCGTCGGCGTCACGGCCACCACCGGCACCAACGGAGCCGCCATTCTGACCTCGGCCATAACGCCCACCGCGGGGACGTTCACCTTTACGGTCACGGGCATCACCCTCACGGGCTACACCTACGATGCGACGAAGAACAAGATCTCGTCAGCCTCGGTCATACCTCCGCCCAATGTGCTGAGCGTTTCCGGCATCGCCATGAGCACAGCCGTTCGTAGCGGCAAATACACCACCAAAGCCACGGTCACCGTCGTGAACCCCTACAGCGGAGCCCCCATCTCAGGAGCGGTGGTCAAGGGTGACTGGTCCGGCGTGGTGAGCGCGACCGGTGTGATGGCTACGTCCGGGACCACCGGCACCGCAGTTCTAACATCAGCATCTACGACTACCAAGGGAACCTTCACCTTCACCGTCACCGGAATCACCCTCGCAGGTTACACTTACGATGCGACCAAAAACACCCTCACCGCCAATTCCATCACGCCTCCGTAACCAGTTTGCTAGTTGTTAGAGCATAATAAAAAAAATCGTAGCCGCATCTCGTAAGAGTGCGGGACAAAATCATCTGGCTGCAAAACTTCCAAGCTTCCCGCGTTCTCACGAAGCGCGGCTACGACAATAATTTATCCGCTCTAGTGAGAAGCAGCGAAAAGTTAGTGCTGCAACCCACAACACCACACAGCCTCGAAACTGACTGGCATGATCACCTTCACGGTCATCAACATAACGTTCACGGGCTTCGCCTACGACGCGACCAAGAACACGTCGTCGACGATCTCAATCGCGGTGCCCTAAATGCGCGATGCCTCGCATCAAGTCGGCTCGTTGATATTTTTGGTGGTTTTCAAATAAACCCAGGTCGCGCCCCAGCCGCCCGACTGAACTCCCGCAGGCCAGGTCCACGAAGCGACGCCGGGCATCTGCTCCAGCAGACGATGCACACCCTCACGCAGCGCGCCGGTGCCTTTCCCGTGAATCACTCGCACTGCGAGGATGTTCCTCTTGCGGCATTCGGAAAAATATTCCGGCAACAGATCGCCGATCTCATCCGCGCGAAACGTGTGCAGATCGAGTTCGTTCATGATGGGGATCTCGACGGGCTCTTCTATGGGAAGTGGTTCGTCGGGTTCGTTCATCGGTTTTGAACTCTAAACGAACATGCCGTCGCGATTTGCGGCGGCATGTTCTTTGATTCGATTTGAAAATCGCGATTTAGGCATTCGCCCGCAAAATCTGCGCGAGCACATAAGGTAAGATGCCGCCGGCGCGGTAGTAATCGATTTCGACGGGGGTATCGATCCGAACGATGACCGGCACATCGAAGGTGCTGCCATCGGCCTGGTGGACGCGAAGGGTGGCTTCGCTCATGGGTTTCATGTCGTTGCTGATGCCAAGAAGATCGAAGGTCGCATCGGCGAGGCCTTGAAGCTTGTCGTAGTCGGCCTGGTGCTTGAAGTTGCAGGGCAGGATACCCATGCCGACGAGGTTGCTGCGATGGATGCGCTCGAATGACTTGGTGATGACGGCTTTGACGCCGAGGAGGTTGGTGCCTTTGGCGGCCCAGTCGCGGCTGGAGCCCATGCCGTAGTCTTCGCCGCCAAGGATGACGAGCGGGACGTTGTCGGCGCGGTAGCGCACGGCGGCATCGTAGATCGGCACGATGGTCGCATCGGCGCTGGAGACATTGCCGCCGCTGAAATATTTGGTGACGCCGCCTTCGGTGCCGGGCACCATGAGGTTCTTGATGCGGACGTTGGCGAAGGTGCCGCGGGTCATGACGCGGTCATTGCCGCGGCGGGAGCCGTAGCTATTGAAGTCGGCCTGGGTGACGCCGTTTTCCAGCAGATATTTTCCAGCGGGGCTGTCTTTCTTGATGTTGCCAGCGGGGCTGATGTGGTCGGTGGTCACGCTGTCGCCGAAGATGCCGAGCGGACGCGCGCCTTTGAACTCATGAATGTCGTGCGGCTCCATGCTGAAGCCCTCAAAGAACGGCGGCTCCTGAATGTAGGTGGAGTTGTGATCCCATTCATAAACGGAACCGGTGCTGGAGGGGATTTCGTTCCACTTGGGATTCTGCTCCGCAAAGCCCGTGTAAAGCTTCTGGAAGACGTCGGGCGACAAGGCGCTGGCCATGGCGGTGCCGATTTCTTCGCTGGTGGGCCAGATGTCGGCCAGCATCACGGACTTGCCGTCGCTGCCGGTTCCAAGAGGTTCGGTGCTGAGATCGATGTCCACGGTGCCGGCGATGGCGTAGGCCACGACCAGCGGTGGGGACATGAGGAAGTTGGCCTTGATGCTCTGATGCACGCGGGCCTCGAAGTTGCGATTGCCGGAGAGCACGCTGGCGGCCACGACATCTTCCTGGCGCACGACGTTCTCGATGCCGGGATCAAGCGGGCCGGAGTTGCCGATGCAGGTGGTGCAGCCGTAGCCGACGGTCTGAAATCCGAGTTCGTCCAGTTCCTTTTGCAGGCCAGTCTTGTTCAGGTAATCGGTTACCACGCGCGAGCCAGGCCCCAGCGAAGTTTTGACGCTCGGTTTCACCGTGAGGCCTTTCGCATTGGCCTTCTGCGCGAGCAATCCGGCGGCGAGCATGACGCTGGGGTTGCTGGTGTTCGTGCAGCTCGTAATCGCGGCAATGAGCACGGAACCGTGGGTGATGACATCCTTGACGCTGTTTTTGCTGTCCACGGTAACCTCCCAGTTGGGATAGCTTGGTTGGTCGGAATTTTCCGTGACCACTCCGACACCGGCACCGAAGGCGACGGCCACACCCGTGGTATCATCAGGCTTGTCGTCGAGAGTTACGGGTAAAGCCAATGGCTCGCCATTGGAGTTCACCGGCATTTTGCCGAATCCCGTGGGCGTCGGCGCGACGAGCAGTGATTCAAACTTTGCCTTGAGCGCGTCCACATCGATGCGGTCCTGCGGGCGCTTCGGTCCGGCGACGCTTGGCTTTACGCTGGAGAGGTCGAGCTCGACGACCTGGGTGAACTCGATGTCACCGGCGGGCGCGATGCCCCACAGTCCCTGGGCCTTGTAGTAATTTTCCACCGTGCCACACAACTCCGCCGAGCGACCCGTGCCGCGCAGGTAAGCGATCGTCGCCTCATCGATCCCGAAGAAACCCATGGTCGCGCCATACTCGGGGGCCATATTGGCGATGGTCGCACGGTCAGGCACGCTAAGTGCGCGGGCACCGGGGCCAAAGAACTCGACGAACTTGCCGACAACCTTCGTCTGACGCAGAACCTCGGTGACACGCAGCACGAGATCGGTCGCGGTCACACCAGGCTGCAGCGAGCCGCTCAGTCTCATGCCCACCACTTCCGGCACCAGGAAAGTGACCGGCTGGCCGAGCATTCCAGCCTCGGCTTCGATGCCGCCCACGCCCCAGCCGACGACACCAAGGCCGTTGATCATGGTCGTATGCGAGTCCGTGCCCACGAGCGAATCGGGATAGAACACTCCGTCCTTTTCCAGCACGCCCTTCGCGAGATATTCCAAGTTCACCTGATGCACGATGCCGATACCGGGCGGCACCACCTTGAAGGTGTCGAAGGCCTGCTCGCCCCACTTGAGGAACTGATAGCGCTCGCGATTGCGGTGAAATTCGAGGTCGAGGTTTTTCCCAAGTGAATCACCCGTGCCCGCAAAGTCCACCTGCACAGAGTGGTCGACCACAAGGTCAACCGGCACCAGCGGTTCGATCATCTTCGGATCTCCACCGAGGGATTTCACAGCCGAACGCATCGCGGCCAGATCGACCAGCAGCGGCACCCCCGTGAAGTCTTGCAGGACAATGCGGGCCACAGTGAAGGGGATCTCAAAGTCACCCGGTGCCTTGGCATTCCAGTTCGCGAGGTTTTTCACATCGCCTTCCGTGACCTTTTTACCATCGCAGTTCCGCAGCAGCGATTCCAGCACAATGCGAATGCTCACCGGCAATTTGGAAACAGGACCGACGCCCTGTTTTTCAAGTTCAGGCAGAGAGAAAAATTTACCGTCCGAATAGGAGCCGGTCTTGAAGGTGCGAAGGGTGTCGAATGGCATGATGTAAGTCGGATTTGAAAGTGGGCTATCAGCCTAACGCGGCAATGCGGCGCTTCAACCGCCAACGCGCAAGAAAAATGCACGAAACGAATATGAAACCCACGATGCGGTGACGGGTTGACAAGATGTGCACAGAAAGATGTGAGCCAAGGGGCATAAGTTTCGCTCATGAAACCACAACCCAAACTCCCCCGACTCCTGTGCGCGATCGCTCTTGCATCGTGCGTTGCCCTTGCTCCCGCACGCGCCGGTTCCCCAGCGCTCTCAGCCAAATCCCCGGCGCCCACCATCACGGACGCCATTGACTGGAAGGTGGATACCATCTCTCCGGTCACAAACCCGATCTTCTTCGAAGACCCGGTCATCCGCACCGAAATCCGTCCGATCTTCGCCTACCACCGGATCGACAAGGACTTCATCACCCAGGGCGGCACCGCAGAACTCTACGCGCTCCAAATTCGCTATGCGATCACCGACCGGCTGGCGATCATCGCCACCGAGGATGGCTACATGAATATCAATACTGGAACGGGCGCGAATCTGAGCGGGTGGATGGACGTCGCTTTGGGGGTCAAATACGCGCTGATCGATGACAAGGAGCATCATTTCATTCTCACTCCCGGCTTGACCTTCTCCATCCCGCTCGGCAACCAGGAAATTTTCCAGGGTCGCGGCTCAGGCGTATGGAACATCTTCGCCTCGGCGGAAAAGGGCTGGGACAAGTTTCACCTCATCGGCAACCTCGGCCTGATGGTTCCCAATGACACGAACGAACAAAGCACGAGCCTGCACTATAGCGTGCACGCCGACTACCGTGTCTGCCAATGGTTCATCCCCTTCGTGGAAGCAAACGGCTGGACGGTGCTCTCCCACGGCAACAATCTCCCACTCAACAGCGAGGGTTATGACGTGATCAACTTCGGCTCATCGAATGCCGGCAATGTCACCCAGATGACCATCGGCGGAGGTTTCCGTTCCCGTCTGACGAAGAACATGGATCTCGGCGTTGCCTACGAAAAAGCGGTGATCGATCCCCACGGTCTCACCGACGATCGATTCACGTTTGACATCTGCATCCGTCTCTAGTTTCTGCTGGTTGATTGTGTGTGTGCCAGCTTCCGCTTGCCGCTCGGTGCGGCATCTGCGGAAGCTGGCAAATTTTTGCCTGGAGAGCGCACAAATAATCCAAAGCCAGACGGGTGGGCGAAGAAGAATCCCGTCAGATCAAATCAAGACCAGCCCCCGCTCATCCCCGCTCAACTCCCGCCACTGACCGGGAGTGAGTTTTAGATCCAGCAGCGTCAGCTTCCCGATCGCGACCCGAATTAATCGCAGCGTCGGATATCCCACGGCAGCAGTCATGCGGCGCACCTGACGATTTTTCCCCTCGACAAGCGTGAGTTCGATCCACGAGGTTGGGATTGATTTGCGTTCGCGAACCGGGGGCACGCGCGGCGGATGATCCGGAGCGGGCTCCAGCACTCGCGCTCCGCAAGGCAAGGTGGTGAAGTCGGGCAATTTCACGCCGCCGCGCAATTTTATCAAAGCTGCTTGATCCACGATTTTTTCAACCTGCGCATGGTAAACGCGCTGGTGTCCCCGCTTGGGTTGCAGTAGGCGTGCATTCCAATCCGGTTCATCACTCAACAAAATCAAGCCCTCAGAATCCGAGTCCAGTCTTCCGACGGCATAAACATTTTTCGGAAATTCAAACTCCGCCAGCGTTCGATGTGACTCGTGTTCCTTGGTGAACTGCGAGAGCACGCCGTAGGGCTTATTGAAGGCGAGAAGCATATTTGCCGCGTAGCAGCCGACGTGAGGAGGCTCTAATTCTTGTCCCCGGACACTGCCAGCGAGATGGGTTTTTGAGCCTCCTCACGTCGGCCACTACCCATGGTCCAATTGGTGCCTTGCACCACCCACCACACCGGATTGACGAACAGCACGAGTAACAGCGTCTTGTGGAAGGCAAAATCGAGGTTCATCATTTCTGTAACCGTGCTGTGAAAGGCAAATAAACTCAGCCCGAAAAACAAGGCTAGGCGCCGGTTTAATACTCCAAGAAAAGCGAACAGTTCCAAAGGCAGCGCCGCAGCAATGAAGAAGGTGGCCATCAAGGGATGATCGATAAATGCCTGCGCCAGCCAATGCACATCATGGCCTGATCCAGTGTCGCCGTATTTCGCCATGCCAGCGGCCTTGGTGATTTGCAGACCAAAATAGCGCGCATCAGCAAACCAAAGTCCGCCGCTTTCGATGAGCTTGCTGATGGCCGAAACCACATAGGTAGACATGATGGCCTGCCGGGTCCAGTCCGCAGCGAGTTGGTAATCCGTGAAACTATTTGGCGTGAGAATTTTCCGTCGACCGCCGGTTGCAGACCACAGCGCAGCCAGCCATTGCACCAGCAGAACCAAGGTAACTATCTGTGTCGTGTGATTGATGGCACCTTGAGAATTCAACAGAGTGCCCATCGTAAAACTCAAGAACAACGGCAGCAACAACGTAACGGGCAACGCCAGGTTGAAGACGTAAAGCAACAGGCACACCGCACTGAGCGGCGAGAGCACCGCCATCATCTTGGGATCGCCGCCAACGGTGACGTCAAACCAGACTGCGATGCCGTGCGGCCGCGGCTGCGACGTGAAGGTCAGAGGACCTGCCAGCGTCTGCCAGGCGCACCACGCGATGCCAGCGCGGAAAAGCAGTGCCTCCCACCAGGCGTGTCGCATCGGTTCATAGGTGAACCAAGACCACACTCGTCCGAGCCATCCGTTGCGGGGAACTGCTTCTGTGGATTCCGCAGTCATCAGATTTCTCCCACTCGTTTGGTTTTTTGGACAATGCGTCCGTCGTCGAGCGTGATATCCACCTGGTGCAGGCGGTAGCCTTTGTTTTTGCGGACCTCGTCCTGATTGGGGCTCGCATCTCGCAACTGCCGGAGGATGGCATCGCCAGCGGGCCGGCATTCGTCGCCGGACATCTCAACAATCTTCCGGGAATACTTTCCGCCCTGCTTCTTGGCCGCTTCTTTCAGGCGGACAACTTCAGACTTCAACAATGCATCGTAACCCTTTTTCACAGCGGAAGGCCAGGTGCCGAATGTCTGCCACATGGCCACTGGCTGGTCGTTTTCATCGGTGATATAAACATAGTATGCCGTGGGCTCGAACGTCGAATACATCGGGAAGTTCGAGAACGGATACCACTCGCCGCGCTGGGCTTTCACCTCGTGATTGCGGGTCAGCCAAGGCACGATGACGGACGTGCTGATGACCAGCAGCCAGAGAACCCGCATCGGGTTCCAGGCAATCCAGAGCCATCGGCGTAAGATGAGCAGCATGGGAACGAGTATCCAAACGCAGCGGACAAGCCACTGCAATTCTCAATCAATAACTGCGGTGACCCGCGCGTTTATTGTTTGGCACCGATGCTGAGCAGCTCCACCTCGAAGATGAGGGCGGAGTTCGGTCCAATGTCCTTACCAGCGCCACGTTCGCCGTAGGCAAGGTTAGCGGGAATGGCGAGCTTCCACTTCGATCCGACTGGCATGAGCTGGAGCGCTTCCACCCAGCCAGGGATCACGCCGTTGACCGGGAACGATGCGGGTTCGCCGCGATCGACGGAGCTGTCGAAGACCTTGCCGTTCACGAGCGTGCCATGGTAATGCACGGTGACCGTGTCAGTCGCTGAGGGAATTTTTCCGGTGCCCTTTTTGAGAACTTCATATTGCAGGCCGCTCTTGGTGGTGGTGACTTCTTTCCGCTTGCCGTTGGCCGCGATGAATTTCTCGCCTTCTTCCTTGTTGGCACCGCCGGCTTCGGCTGCTTCCTTCTGCATCTTGGCGCGCATTTCCTGGGTGAACTGGTTCATCGCGGTGCCCAGTTCCTGCTGGGTGTATTTGGCCGGGCCTTTCTCCAAGGTGTTCTTCATGCCCTCGATGAAGGACTCAACTTTAATGTCCACGGACTGCTCCTGAAAGTTCCGAGCGACATCGGTGCCGATGAAATAGCTGACTCGTTCCATCAGCGCTGCGGGATCAAGCGGAGCCGGGGCCGCAGGTGCAGCAGCGGCGGGCTTGGCCTCCTGCGCAGGCAGAAGCATGGAGATGAATGAAAGGGCGGCAGGGATGAGCAGGAGGGACTTTTTCATAAAGAGCGTAGACTCTAAGCACCCATCCAGCACTGGTCAAAGGAAAGGTTGCCCATCAGGAGCGAAGCAGACCCATAAAGCCCTTCGGCAGATGGACACCAGCCACGGCCAGTCCCACCATGGCCAGCGGCACTCCGGGGCGGTAGGCCAGATAACGTCCCTGCCAGTCCGGCTGGTATTTGTGCTTGAAGCGGAACAGCTTTTTGTAGCCGTAAATCTGGTCGAAATTCTCAAACAGAAATTGCACGGCGCGCTCGCGACGGCTTTCGATTTCGCCTTCAATGGCATCCACATTCGCCAGCGGCGCATTGCCCAGGCTGATCACGGTGACGCCCTGCGCTTTGAAATGATCCAGCGCTTCGACGATGAGAAAATCCATCACCCTGGGCAAAGGGCAGCCAGGTCGCGAAGGTTTCGATGCGTCCCTCAGTGTTGCGCACGATGCCAACACCAAACTCGCGGATGAAGTCGATATTGAACGAGCCCAAGTCGAAGGTCATCTCGCCACCGTGCTTGCGCCTGAGCCAGTCATTTGAAAGAAGCTGAAGCTGCGCTTCCAGACCGTGATCAGGCTGTGGTTTCGCATCATACCATTGAAATGTGAGCCCGTTTTTTCGCGCTTTGTTGCGCGCCGTGCGGAGATTTTGGAATTTGCCGCCCTCGAGTTTAAACTCATTCACATCCAACCGCGCGTCCTCGCCGACCTTGAAGTTGGCGAAGCCCTCCTCTTCATAGAGCGGCCGGTTGGCCACATGCGAGCAATAGAACATCGGCTGCCAGTCCTGGCTTTTGCAGAAACGCGCGAACGCGTGAATCATCACTGCGCGCGATTCCGCCGGACAGATGGGATCAGCCAGCGCCACGGCGAATTTGCGCCACAACGCGTAGGCGATCACGCCCTTTCCGTTAGCGCCGAAAAAGTATCGTTTATCCGGCAACAGCGCAAAGTGATCCATGGGATCGCGCCCGTGTTCCGCGATGATCTGCCTGACTTTCGCGCGATCTTCCTCCGTGGTTTCGGGATGACGCCGTTTCAAAACCGGTCGCAAAATCAGCGCCAGCACGATGAATGCCGTGAGCAAGCTGCCGCCGCGCAACGTGGCCAGGAAATGCCGCACATCGCGGCCGCCATCGTTGTCGAACTGAGTTTTTTGAAGGAGGACTGCGGACATCGCACCGCTGGCACATTCCTTCCAGCCCAGTTTCTCACCGAAGTTTCCTTTCTCGCTGAACTGCACCAGGCCAAAAGCGCCATAGAGAAAAAGCGAAACCGCCAGCACGGCACCCATCGCCAAGGCGAAACGCAGCGAAGGCGCATCCGATCGCGCGACGAATTCTTTCCGCCACCGCACTAAAGGCACGATCAAGATGAACGCCGCCAATGCATGATGCCAGTCAAAGGCACGGGAAAGATGCAGGACGATCGACACCGAAAGCATCACCAGCGATAGAACCCACGCGACGCGCTTGTGCCGGGCCAGTCCATGAGCCAGGCCCAACTGGCAGACGCCGGATATTAACAGTAGTATCCGGCTCTTCTCCGTCACTCCCAGGGGAACCCACTGCTCCATCCAGCCAATGACAAATCCTGGCTTTTGAAACATCGACTCCAGCAAATCGATCAATCCCATGACCGCCACCGCCAGCACCAGAACCCGGATCGAGTGCTGTCGCGAAAAGAGAAAGAAAGTCGTGAGCCCGATGGAGATCGCCGCGATGGGCCACCACGGGTCAAGTCCAAATGGCAGTTCCCGGCCGAGCAAGGACTCCATAATTTTTTCCGGCGCCTTCGACTCATCACCCAGCAGCCAATCGACGCCATTGGTGAGAATCGGTTCAAACCAATCTTCCGGCCCGTCAAAACCATGGTTGGCACCAGGAATTTCATAAAGTGCCTTGGGCGATTTCAGCGTCTGAATCCAAGTATTCGAAGCCATGAAATCAGCGCCACCATGGAATTGCACCACACGGAGATCTGCCAGCGCCTTGTTGAATTCTGCCAGATCAAACGTGCCCGGTCCCGTCGGCGTCTTGCCCATGAGATCGGACGAACGCATTCCGTAGCGCCCGCGCCGGTCCGCGCCAAAGAGCATGATGCCCTTGAGTGATTTAGGCCGCGACTTCCACGCCGCCGCTGGCACCGCCTGCACCGCACCCGAACTCCAGCCGCCATAAATGATCGGCACATCCGGCTTGCCGCAACGCTCCAGTGCCATCTCCGCCATGGCCGCCAGATCCCGCCCGATATTTTCCGCCGTGTAATCGCTGTCATCCGGCTTGTAGTCACCGTGTTTGGTCTCCCTCGAGACGCCAGTCGCGTAGCGGTTAAAATCCCAGCCCACCACATACACGCCCGCATCCCGCAGCCAATGACAGATTACATCCTCCCAGGGAGACCAGCCGCCGTCCCCGGAACCAAAGATGAATATCGCTCGCGGCGGCAGATCGTCCGGCTCGTAAATCCGGAGCATGGCCTCGCCACCATGGGAAAGCGGCAGCATGACATGCGGCAGCGGTCCATCATCATCTTCATCATCCGCCGCGAAACCGCTGACCGGCCACGCACAAAAAATCAGCATAAGCACCAGCCAGCACCGGAGGGCGCAAGTTGGAAAGCGTTGGAGAAAGCACATGATCGACCTTGTAATAGTCATTCGCCCGCACTGCCGCAACCTTATTTCATATTGACGCCACCCCGCCCCTGCCCCACACTGCGCGCCCTTTTCAACCAACACCCCGAAAGACATGCCCGCGAAAATCTACACCGACAAAGACGCCAGCCTCGCACCGCTCAAAGGTAAAACCTGCGCCGTCATCGGCTTCGGTTCCCAAGGCCACGCCCACGCGCTAAACCTCAAAGAAAGCGGCGTCAAAGTCATCATCGGCCTTTATCCCGGCTCCAAGTCGCGCCAGGTCGCCGAACAACGCGGCTTTAAAGTCTACGACACCGCCGAAGCCGTGAAGCTTGCCGATGTCATCTTCGTCGCCCTGCCGGACACGAAGCAACCCGCCGCTTACAAAAAAGACATCGAGCCGCATCTTACCAAGGGCAAGACCCTTCTCTTTAGCCACGGATTCTCCATTCATTACAAGACCATCGTTCCGCCGAAGAACGTCAACGTCATCCTCGTCGCGCCGAAAGGCCCCGGCCACATCGTCCGCCGTCAATACACCGAAGGCAAAGGCGTGCCGAGCCTAATCGCCATCTACCAGAATCCCGGCAAGGACGCGAAGAAGATCGCGCTCGCCTGGGCCAAAGGCATCGGCGGCACCCGCGCCGGCGTCCTCGAAACCAGCTTCAAGGAGGAAACCGAAACCGATCTCTTCGGCGAGCAGACCGTGCTTTGCGGCGGCGCCTCTGCGCTGGTCATGGCCGGATTTGAAACCCTCGTCGAAGCCGGCTACTCACCCGAGATGGCCTACTTCGAGTGCTTGCATGAATTGAAACTCATCGCCGACCTGATGAACGAAGCCGGCATCGCGGGCATGCGTTTCTCCATCTCCGAAACCGCCAAGTGGGGCGACGTGCACGTCGGTCCGAAGATCATCGACAAGAGCGTGAAAGTCCGCATGAAGAAAGCGCTCAAGGACATTCAGAACGGCAAGTTCGCCAAGGAATGGGTCAAGGAATACGAAGGCGGCTACAAAAAATACAACGCCCTGCTCAAGGCCGGCGAAAAGCACCCGATCGAAAAGACCGGCGCCCGCCTCCGCAGTATGATGCCCTGGATCAAGAAGCGCGCCACCGTCGGCGCGCAGGCGAGTTACGAATAAACCGGAGCGCGGACTTCAGTCCGCCGCTTCATGTGAGATTACTCCAACGCGACGTGGCAACACGTCGCGTTTTTATTTGCAAACCCTGAACCAAGAACCAAGAACCCCACAACCATGAAAGGCTTCGCCTTCTTCGACCTCGATCACACGCTGCTGCCCTACGACACGCAGGCGCTGTTTTGTGATTTTGTGTTGAAGCGCGAGCGCTGGCGGACGCCGCTGCATCTGACCTTCGCACCAGTCGCGCTGCTGAAAGCCTGCCGCATCGCCAGCACGGTGACGGTTAAACGCGCCTTCCACAATTACCTCGTCGGCATGAAGCGCGAGACGCTCGCGGCTTATGCGAAGGAGTTCGCGGAACAAACCGTGAAGCGCGCGGCTTATCCGGAACTCATCGCGATCATCGAAGGTCATCGCACTGCAGGCCGCACACTCATCCTCAACACCGCGAGCCCCGATTTCTACGCGCACGACATCGCCCGCGTGCTTGGCTTTGATCATTGCATCGGAACGAAGGTCGAAGTCCCCGCGAAGATGCCGCTCATGCCGCGCGTCATTGGCGAGAACAACAAGCACGCCGTAAAAATTGCGCGTATGAAAGCGGAGATACCAGAAGTCGCTGATGCCGATGAGGCGGTCTTGCGAGATTCCTGGAGCTACTCCGACAGCGCCGCTGATTTGCCGCTGCTCGAATTCGCCGGAAACGCCGTGCTCGTGCATCCCAATGCCTCGCTCGCCGCCATCGGGAAACAGCGTGGCTGGCAGATCATCACGCCGAAGCGTCCTTACGCGAATAAGCTCGGCGACTTGCTCTGCGTCTTGTGGCAAATGTTTGGCTGCTTCCGTTAATCACACCAGACCGCCGCCGAGGAAGAGCCGCAGCGCGGCCACGGCACCGACGACCAGGTTGATGACTAGTCCGGGGCGGCGCTCTTTGCCGAACGCGCCGAGGATCACGCCAAGGACGCAGAGCGGCAGCACGAGCCAGTTGACCCAGCCCAGCAGAGGGATCAGGCCCAGGAGCATGAAGATCGCGGCGAAGACACCGCAGAGGGATGAGATGAGTTGCATGATAGATATTACGCTGCTTCGAGGAATCCGATGGCTATCTGTTCATTAAAATTCAATATCGCGCACCCGGACCAGAAGTGGCAAACGGTGAATAGCCATTTCAGTGTCTCCTCACGTCGTCAGCTACCGAGCCACGATCCTCTCCACCCCGGCATAAACATTCATCGTCTCACCACGCAAAAAGCCCACCAGCGTCTGCCCGCTGCCCTTCGCGAAATCCACCGCCAGACTGCTGGGAGCGGAGATCGCGGCCACGACGGGGATGCCACCAGCGAGCGCTTTCTGCATCAGCTCGAATGACACCCGGCCGCTCAGCATGAGAATATGATTTTCCAAGGGCAGCAATCCTTCTCGCAAGGCGTAGCCGAGCGCCTTGTCCAGCGCATTGTGCCGGCCCACGTCCTCGCGCAGCACCACCAGCTTTCCATCGCGGTCAAAGATCGCGCTGGCATGCAGTCCGCCGGTCTGCGCGAAAGTCTCCTGAGCTGCGCGAAGTTTATCCGGCAGCATTTGCATCAACGCAGTGGAGATCTTGAGCGATGAAGTCACCGGCGGAAAGTTGGCGAACACGGAGTCCAGCGTCGCCTTCCCGCACACCCCGCAACTGCTGCTGGCGAAAACGTGCCGCGTAAGTGAATCCCAGTTCACCTTCACGCCACTGGTGAGCAGAACATCAATGACGTTCCCGCCTTCAGTCACGGTTGGACAAAGTGAAATCTCAAAAATATCCGCCGCTGATTTGACCACGCCTTCCGTGAGGAGAAAACCGGCGACCAGCTCCTCATCATGCCCCGGCGTGCGCATGACCACGGCGATGCTGCGTCCTTCGACGCGGATTTCCAGCGGCTCCTCGCGGGCCACAAAATCATCGGCGCGCGATGGCACGCCGTGATCAAGGCGCGTCAGTTCGATGCGGGCGGCGCAGGTTTCGTCCATGCGTATTCTTCCGGCGTGTTGGCGTTGAAGAAAAGCGGAAGTTCATCGGCTTGCAACTGGCGCACTTGCATCAACCCGTCTGCCACCAACGCCGCAACCGCATCCTGCATCCGGTAATTTTTTTTCTGCGAAGCCTCCCGCAGCAATGCCAGCGCGCCCGGTGGATACACCGCACAGAGCGGCTCAAATAGTGGTCCGTGCACTCCGTGACCGGAAGCCTGGACGCACACCAGACCGGTTGCGGCATCTCCGCATTGATCAATCATCGAACTCAAAAAATCCACAGTCATCGCCGGCATGTCCACCGCCAGCACCAGCAGCGGAAGCTGCGCCATCTCCAGACACCGCTCGATTGCGCCCAGCGGTCCGGGGTTCTCAGACGGATCGAAAACGAACTCGGCAAACACGTTCTTCAAATTTTGCTCTTTGCGACATGAAAGCAGCAACCTGTCCGGGTTGAGTTCGATAAGTTTACCAAGCTGCGCCCTCCACAACGGAACTCCATTCCAGTCGAGCAGCGCCTTGTCCGCACCCATGCGCGATGATTTTCCACCCGCAAGCAGGGCAGCGGCGAAGGCGAGTCGGTGTTTGATCATGCGCGTTCCAATTGAAGCTCCAGCTGATCATTGTCCACTAGCGACCACGCCTCAATCACACGACGGCGCAGATCCGCGGCGAATTCTGTGGTGTATCCATGCACCGTGTAAACCACACGCGGACGGACTTGTTCGATCAGTTGCAGCAGCTCATCATGATCGGCGTGATCGCTCAGCGGAAATGCCTCGTCCACACCGTAACGGTATTTGGCACTTTTCTCCAGCGCCCAGCCGCTCAACAACGCGGTGCGGCACGGCATCTTTGCACACAGCGCCTTGGCCGTTTGCGGTGGTGCGACCACGACATGGCCCGCAGCGCGTTCAGGATCCAGCAGATCATGCATTGGCAGCACGCGACCGAACTGGCGAAACACCGCGCTCATTTTGACGATGCTCTCATGAGCCATGATCGGCACACCGATGCCATCAAGCATCGCAAGAATTTCCTGAGCCTTGCCCAGCGAATAGCCCAGCAGCACCGGCACCTTTCCGGCATTAAGCGTTTCAAATATAAAACGATGCACGTCCGCAATTACTTCGTCGCGCGGTGGAAATCTGAAGCGAGGCAGACCGAAGGTGGTTTCCATCACCAGCGTGTCCGCGCGCACTGGCTCCGCTCGTTCGCAGGTCAGGCTGTCCCGCAGTTTGAAATCGCCGGTATATAGCAGGGTCGCACCATCCGCATGACGTGTCAGATGAATCATGGCGGAGCCGAGAATGTGTCCAGCGGGATGCAGCCGGATGGAAAAATTATCCTTTTTAACCGATTGTCCAAATTCGACCGGTTGAAGTTCTCCGTTCTTAGGCTCACCATAACGCGCGTGAATCAGAGCCATCGTGGGTGATGAACAAATCGTGTAATCATGTCGTGCGAAATGATCGCTGTGCGCGTGGGAAACCAGCGCCCACGGCTTGGGCCTGGGTGGATCGAGCCAGATGCCCGCCTCCGGGATCTGCAACCCGCGAGCATGGCGCACGTCGATACCGGCATTCATTCGAGGATCTATCACCATGAGACCAACACCTTGCATCATTCCGACCAGTCAGCCACTTTCGGTCATATTTCGATAAGACGATGCTTTTTCATCTCGCGTCGTTGACAGCACGCCATCGCTTCCCTATCCTGCTGGGCTTATGATTTTGCGCTTTCTGCCCACTCTGTGCCGCGCCTTCACGGTCGGTGCCCTCGGCCTGGCCATGGCCTCCTGCAGCAGCACCAATCCTCCCGGTCCCGGCGGTCAAATCGTCAAAGTGAAATATTTCCACCTGTTGAGCCACGAGAAGGTGATCCCCGGCATCGATCCGCCCGTAAAATTCGAGCGTGATTACTACATGTATGGCGCGATTTCCAACAAGGAGCGTCTCGCCCGTGATGGTTACTACTATGAGGTGATGTGGAAGGTGACAGATCGCAGCCAGCCGGTGAAGGTTCGCTTCGAATATCGCCAGCAAAACACCGGCATGACCAAGAAAGTCATTGAGAAAGAAGTGACCAAAGTGGATCGGGACAACACAACCAGCTTTGAAGTGAATGGAGCAGAATATGTCACCGGAGGTGGCGTGACCTCTTGGCGGGCCACGCTCGTCCGGGGCAAGGAAGTCCTCGGAGAAGCAAAATCCTACCTCTGGGATTAGAACGATCCAAATGCGCGTGTGTCTGACCAGATACACGCGCTTTTTTGTGTCAGTCCGCCACTGAGTCAGCTTCGTATACCATCATAAACCCCATTTTGACATGACCACACCCGCACCCATCCTTGTCGGCCAGATCGGCCAGCTCTTTTGGATGCGCGTGGATGGCAAGGGCTCTTTCCAGAACAGCGTGCAAGTCAAACGCTGCTTCCAGACGATGATCGAAAAAGGCGAGCGCCACTTCGTTATCGATCTCGAACGCTGCCCCATCATGGACAGCACTTTTCTTGGCACCCTCACCGGCGCCGCCCTGAACCTCCGCGAATCCGGCAACGGCGAAGTCAGCGTGCTCAACGCCAACTCCCGCAACCAGCAACTCCTCACCAGCCTGGGTCTCGACCATATTCTCGATGTGGATCATGACGGCTCGAAATTTTGCAACGAGCGCAAGCAGGTCTGCAACGAACTCAACACTTGCGCTGATGGAATGTCGCCCTGCCCCAAGGAGGAACAAGCCGCCCAGGTGCTGGCGGCTCACGAAGCCCTCACCCAGGCCAATGCGGAAAACGCCGTGCGTTTCCGAGATGTGATCGAATTTCTCGAGCAGGAGCTGCGCCTCAATCCAGCAGCATCACCCGCCCGCTGAATGCCTGCGGGTAGTCTTTGCGTGTCACCCGCGCTTGCGCTAGCATCCCGGCCAGCATGACAGGCTGGACAATGGTTGCCTCGATACTTCTGCCGGGAATGGCAGGAGCACTTTTTTTCGTCTGGAAGCGTGCCCGCACAGCGCGCACGGCGCTGGAAAAATTTCTCCACGAAGACAAGGAGCGTGCGGCGCGACGACGTCGCGTTTTTGAAGTGCTTCAGGGATTGGGCGACGCGATTCTCCAAAACCAATCAGACCCCAATCTCCACCGGCTCATGACCGAAGGCGCGGCCCGCTCTGTTGAAGCCGCCGGTGCGGTCCTGTATCTGCTCGATGAAAAACGTCAGGTGCTCGTGCCCCGGCACAGCACTCGGGACTGCCCGCCGCTCATCGCCCTGCCGGAGCGCATCATCAGCCAGTCGCAAGTCAACGAGGGAACCCTCGCCAGCTTTCTTCGTTTGCACAGCATCCCGGCACACGAAGGTGTTCTTGGCGAAGTATTCACCACCCAACACGCGCAGAAAGTCGATGATCTCCGGCTTCATCCCAAGTTCAACGGCATAGTCAATCCCTTCCAGCAGCACATCGCCGCTGTCATCGCCCCCTTGCTCCATGGCTCGCGCAGCCTCGGCATCCTTGCCGCCGCCACGCCGGAAGCACCTCCTTTCTCCCAACATGCGCTCGAGATGTTCGCTTCGCTCGCAGAGCAGATCGGCTTCGCCCTCGGCAACGCCCAGGCGCACCACGAAGCCAGCGCCAAAGACTCCATCGAGGCCGAGTTGCGCAACGCCAGCGAAATCCAGCGCATTCTTCTCCCGCAACAATCTCCCGACACGCCGGGCCTGGAGATCATCGGCCGCAACATCCCCGCCCGACTCGTCTCCGGAGATTACTACGATTTTTTTCCCATCGGCACTGCCCATGTCGGCATCGTGATCGCCGATGTTTGTGGCAAAGGCATCGCCGCCGCGCTCATCACCGCCATGTGCCGCAGTGTCCTGCGCTCCCATGCTCGCGGCCTGCTCAGCCCCGCCAGCGTGCTGGGCGCGGTGAACCGCAATTTGTTTCCCGACATTCGCGAGGACATGTTCATCACCGCCGCCTATCTCGTTGCCGCCTCAGATGGCAGCAGTCTGACCCTCGCGCGCGCCGGTCACACCACGCCGCTGATCTGGCGTCAACGCACCGGCAAGGTGGAAGAAGTCACATCGTCCGGCCTGGCCATTGGCATCGACAAAGGCGATGTCTTCGAGCGCGTCACGCGCGATGTCACCCTCTCGCTCGAGAGCGGCGACGTCCTGCTGCTCTATACCGATGGTGTAAACGAGGCCAGTGATCAAAAAGAACTGCTATTCGGCGAAGAACGCATCAACGAAATCCTCGCCCAAACCGCCCCGCAAGGAGCGCAAGCCGTCATCGACACCCTGTGCAAAGCCGTGAACGAGTTCCTGGCCGGAGAACCACAGAACGACGACATCACCCTGGTCGCCATCCGGCGAAAATGATGTGCTGCTTTACTGGTTTCATTTATGCGCCAACCGCAAACACTCCTGCCGCTAGTTGCAGCCGTCGTCTTGTTCTCACCGGCTCTTGTCGCATGCATTTGGGACAGTGACACGTTGGCAGCCGAGAGAGCCCGTTTCCCAGAGATAGCAGAACTCATCACGGGATCATTCGCGAGACATTCAAAAGAGTTTCACGCATGGCGCTTGTTGCGCAGCGAGGCTCTGATCGCAGAACAAAAAGGACAACCTGCGACTTTTGACGATCTCGCTGTTTCCCAGCACAAACTCGGCGATCACAAAGCCGCCATTGCGACGATGGAAAAGAAGGAGCTGTTGTTCCCGGGCCAATATGAAACACTTTCGAACCTCGGAACCTTTTACATCTACACAGGCGAGCTCGACAAAGCACAGCAATTCATCCGCAAAGCTCTGGTGATAAACGCGAATGCCCATTTTGGTCGAGAAAAATACCAGTTGTGGCTTGTCGAATGGCTCCAGCAAAGGAAATCAGCACCGAAAACTGTCGAAGATCAAGATCCGTGGGGTTTCGCGATGGGAAAACCTCATGGCTTCGCCGAATTCATCGCAAAGCGTGAACGCGGTCTTAATCAGACCCAAGTGGTGACAGGCCTCACGCTGACTCCGAAACAGCAAAGCGATGCATTAAGGGGCCTTATGGGCATGATGTGGTTTGCAGACTTCGACAATCCAGTGCTCCTGGAAGCTCTTGGCGACGTGCTCATAGCCGGAGAAATCACAAGCAATGCTGCTCAATTGGCGGCACTGAGCTACTTGCATGCTTCCCAAGTGGCGCCTGATGTTTCTGAGAAAACGAGGCTGCGCAAGTTTTTCGAGGCTGCCGGCAAAACCACAATGAATTTCAAGACAACCAGTTTTGAGGAACTGCTCAAGCGTGGCCTCACCAAGGGCAAAGCTTACTACGAAGGTGTGCGCAATGACGAAATCGAGTGGCTGAAACAGGGAGTGGATGTTGAAATTGAATTCCAAAAAAAGTATCTGCGCCCCTGATAGCAGGCGCACGAAACTCAGCTTACATTTAAGGAGGCGGTATTTTGAATCTCTGGCCAATCAAACCGGTGGTGACCTAAAATTCCAACCCGGAGTGCAACCGACACAACGCGCGCCAGAATGGCCGCGCCGCTTGCCAGTAGGGAATTCCGCGTCCACATTAACCCCCCCTATTTCCAAGCCTATGAGCGAAACCCAATTTGACGATGCAATTCCCGGCAGCACGGATGTGACGGATGAGCCAGTCGCACCCTTGACCGATCCGTTGACGGAGGCACAGGCCGAAATTGAGAAATGGAAAGATATCTCCCTGCGCACCGCCGCAGAACTGGACAACTTCCGCAAGCGCACCGCGCGCGACATGCAGGAATCCCGCGCCTATGCCAACGCAGAAGTCTTGCGCGCTTTGTTGCCCATCCTGGACAACTTTGAAACGGGACTCGATGCCGCACGCGCGGAAGAC
>JAIOQF010000277.1 GCA_021413535.1 Verrucomicrobiota bacterium | reverse complement strand
GGATTATTGCCCTGGGGGTTGTTGGATCTACCAGTCAGGGTATCAGTCATCGTTGAGGGCATTTTCGCGCTCAACACGATTAGCAAAACGAAACAGGGTGGCCGGCGAAAGGGGTTTCTGGATCTCATCCTGTAGCCGTCTCCAGTGTGCTTTGACCTGTTTCTTGATGCCAGGGTCTTCCATGATCCTAGATGCATAGAAGGCGTAGGTCAGAAAATTGCGTTTTTCTTCGTGGTCCTTTCCCAACGATTTTCCCAGATACGAGTAAAGGCGATAGAGCTTCTTTTTCTTGAGTGTTGAAGGCTGATTTGCACCGGCAGCAATGTCAGCCATTGCCTGATGATATTTAGCCCTCAATACCCCTCTGTGCATTTTCCTGTAAAAGCGTGCAACAGAGGAAGGACGGATACGCTTATGGCTGCCATCGAACGTGAACCCGAGGTATTGAAGCGGTTTCCCTGTGATTGGACGTTCAGAACCAAAATCAATCTCCTCCGTTTTGCTGGGATTAAACTCCAGCCTCAGTCGACGCAGCCAAGTCTCGATCAACTCTCTCACTGCAACACGAAGTTCAACAGTCGGCATCACAACCAGAATATCGTCACAGTATCGACGGTATAGACCACCATTTGCGCTCACGTATTGATGCAAGGCAGTGTCCATCTCCAGCATGTAAATGTTTGAGAGTACTGCGCTGATTGGAGACCCTTGGGGAATACCTTTGCCGGATGTATTGATCTGCAACAATCCCCGTTCACGAACCATCTCACGAAACCGGTGTGGAGGGCACAATCGATTCGCGTTGTCCGGGATGCTGCGTTGCTGATTATGATCAAGCAGAGGAAGCCGATGAGGGCCTTGCAACCGGGGATTGTGTAACGGGATGTGCAAAGCATCGAACAGTGCATCTCGATCAACCTGACAATACCTCGTGATGGCTTTGAAGACCGAGAAGTGATCAACGGGGGGGCGCTCTTGCCCGATAATTGAAGCCCAGGTCGTTTTCAGTTGTGCATGGTCAAGACTCCCAAAAAAGTCCGTCACATCCATCGCTACTGCTGAGCATGAAGGGCTTTGACGGATGAACTCGAAGACCTCATTGGCGAAGTGAATATTGGATCTGCCGTTCAATTTACGGAAAGCCGTTATGCTCTCCTGCAAGCCACGGTCCCGAACTTTAGTTTCGTATTGCTCGCTCAAGATGTCGGCGAAATAACCAAAGATGTGAGAATCCACATGGGCGGCATACGCGATGGCTCTTTTCTTTGGAGGCCTCATGAATACATGATTCTCCTCATCCCTGGCGATCTTCTGTGTGACTGTAACCGAAAAGATGAAAGGGAAGAAGGAATGCGCAGCCACAGAAGTAGGATCTGTGACAAGGCGCTCAGCATCTTCCCGTTTTACAGGAAAATCGAAATGGACATAGCCGCGAGGGCGATAGGTGAAATCTGCCATAAAATATTTGCTCCAACCGGAGGTGTCATGTGGTTTAGCGGCACTCCACCCAAAAAAGACCACCCCCGGTTAAAGCGTTAATCCCTATCATTGAGCCTGTGCTCTCTAACGGGGCCGCATAATAAATTCGCACGGTTTCTGAATGAAACACCCTGCCTCCTACAAGACAGGCAGCCCGCCTTCTTAGAAACAGGCAACCCGCCTCCCATGAGACAGGCAACTTGCTTCTACAAAAACAGGCACCTCGCCCAACTGATATGACTGCTTTACCCGAGGGCTTAGACAATCACAGCAGAAGTTGAAGGCGAGCGAGACTACGGAATAAATTGAGTGGCAGCAAGATTAAATTTTGCTATCTGTTAAGCCAAAACATCAGCAGATATCTACGAACTTCGGCAAACAAAAAATATATTCGCCGGCTTGCTGTGACTACTATTCTGCGCATTCCAAAGCCTGAAAATGGTCGGCATTTTACCCATGGGCTTTTGGCTCCCTAACCAAAAGGGACGTCAACACACATTATTGGACATCGGTGTCTCTGTTAGCACAATGCTAGCAATCACCCTAATCGAACCCTGTATAGCCCATAACATCTTCAAAATGAAGATGGTGCGCGGGGAGGGGATCGAACCCCCGACCAACTCGGTGTAAACGAGCCGCTCTACCGCTGAGCTACCCGCGCAGATGGACGGGGACTTTGCCCACGTCGCGCCGTCTTGCAAGCGGCTATATTCAAGAGCCGAAATCACCTCCCAGCCCGATGGTCTGAGCAGCCTTGTGAAAAATTTCACAAATAGGTCTTGCCACTTCCGGCGCAGTCGCTTTAATGACTTCCGCTCCGCTCCGCGCGGTCTCTTTTTTGCACGCAAAATAATGAGTTTCAGCCTGCCGCCCACCATGATTTCACCGTTGCTCGCCAACGTGAATTCGGCTGCGCGTCCACTCTTCGAGAACGTCAGCTTCTTGAGTTTCCTGACGGATTCCTGCTTGGTGGCGGCAATAGTGCTGGGCTTAATTATGTGGATGGCGCGCAAGGCCACGACGAACATGCAGCTGGTGCCGCATCCGGCGCAGAACTTCTTCGAACTGGTCATCGAGTTCTTTTATGATCGCATCGAGGGCATCGTCGGGCCCAAGGTCGCACCGCGCGCCTTCCCGCTGCTGACCACGCTTTTCATTTTCATCCTCATCTCGAACTGGTTCGGCCTCTTGCCCGGGGTGGGCACCATCGGCTGGGGCGAAGGTAACGGCTTTGGCGTGCTGCATGAAGTTGAGAAACCGCTTTTCCGGCCAGCCACGGCGGATTTAAACCTGACGTTGGGCTTGGCGCTGATCGTGTTTGCCTTTTGGATTTACATCACCGTGAAGGAAGTGGGCGTTTGGGGTTTCTTCAAGCACACTTTCGGGCCGAAGGGCGGACTCAAGGGCATCATGGGCCTGGTGATGATCGTGATTTTCTTCTTCGTGGGCGTGATCGAAGTGGTCTCCATTCTCCTGCGCAACCTCACGCTCCCGATGCGTCTCTACGGCAACGTTTATGCGGGCGAAAGCGTGCTGCACACCATGAGCTCAATGCTGGACGGAACCGGGCCGGTGGTCTCGTTCATCGGAAGTGTTTTACTGCCGCTGCCATTCTATTTCATGGAACTGCTCGTCGGCATCTTGCAGGCGATGGTCTTTACTTTGCTGACCGCCGTCTACATCAAGCTCTCGACAACGCACGATGACGAACACGCCGAGGCGCACCACTGAAAACAATCTGCCCGTGAGACCATGCAACGCGTGGGCGCGGGCCTGAAAAACCAAAATACACAAACCTAAAACGACACAATATTATGATGATGGAACTTATCTCAATGGCCTCTGAAGCCGCAGCTCAGGCACCCGCAGCTACCGCAGGCATCAGTGGCAGCATCGCTGCAGGCCTCTCAGGTCTCGGCGCCGCACTTGGCGTCGGCATCATTGGCGCAAAGTCCGCTGAAGCTGTAGGCCGCAATCCTGGTGCTTTCGGCAACATTCTTACGATGGGCATCATCGCCATGGCGCTCGCCGAAGGCCTTGGTATCATCGCGTTCTTCGCTCTGAAGAACTAAGCGATTAGCCTCCCCCTTCAATCGGCGGACCGCGCCCCATGCGCGGCCCGCCATTCCTTTCCTCAACGCGAATTTCACCATTATGCTCCCCATACTCGCTGACGCCGGCTCCCAATTCGGTCTGACTCCCGCCAAGCTCCTCGCCCAGGTTGTCACCTTTGGCTTAGTTTACTTCGTGCTAAACCGTTACGCATACGGTCCGGTCTTGGCCATGCTGGAGGCACGCCGCAAGCGCATCGCTGATGGTGAAGCAAAATTAGAAAAGATCGCTCGTGACCTGGCTGCTGCGGAAGAAAATGCCAGGGCCATCATCGGCAAGGCTGACGCCGAATCCAACCGGCTCATCAAGGAGGCGGGCGAAGGTGCCACCCTGCTCGCCGAGAAAAAGCGTCAGGAAGCGATCGCCGAAGCCACCGGCATCATCGCTAAATCTCGTGAAGCTGCGAAGCTCGAACAAGAACAGCTCACCGTGCAACTGAAGCGCGAATTCGGCCGCATGGTCGTCGACGCCACCACGCGCGTCACCGGCAAGGTTCTCAACACTGACGATCAAGAGCGCATCAACCGCGAGACTGCGGCGCAAGTATCCTTGTAAAACCCCCTTTTGTTAATCCACTCCGGCCATGAAAATCAGCAAAGACGCCGTCCGCGCATCACGCCTGCTCTTACGCGCGTGCTTCGATGCCAGCGGTCGTCTGCACACCTCGCGCGTGAAGCGCGTGGTGAAGCTGGTGGGCGAAAAAAAGCCCCGCAACTACATGGCCATCCTCCACTCGTTCCAGCGTCTCGTGCGACTGGAGCTGGAGAAACGCACCGCCGTCATCGAGAGCGTCACTGATCTTTCCGGCGAGATGCGCGAACGTCTCCGCGTCGATCTCCAGAAGAAATACGGCGAGGATCTCACGCTCAATTATTTCATCAATCCCAGCCTCATCGGCGGGATGCGCGTCAAGGTCGGCAGTCACGTCTGGGACGGCAGCGTCCAGGCGAAGCTGCAGGCGCTTGGCGAGTCACTCGCATAAATTTCATCAAACAGCTTTCACCCCATATCCGAACACGCCATGAGCAGCATCCTCCAGGAAATTGAAACCGAAATCGCAGGGCTGAAAACCTCTGTCACCAAATCAAACGTCGGCGTGGTGCGCGAAATCGGCGACGGTGTAGCCAAGGTCGAAGGCCTGAGCGATGCCATGCTCAACGAAATGATCGAGTTCCCCGGCGGCCTCTTCGGACTGGCGCTCAACCTCGAAGAAACGGAAGTCGGCTGCGTGTTGCTCGGTTCCGGTGAGAACATCAAGGCCGGCGACGAAGTGAAAACCACCGGCCGCCTGCTCTCCGTTCCCGTAGGCAAAGGCCTGCTCGGCCGTGTGGTCAACACCCTGGGCGAGCCGCTCGACGGCAAGGGGCCAGTCAAAGCTGACCAGTTTTATCCCGTGGAAAAACTCGCCCCGGGCATCATCACCCGCAAATCTGTGTCGGTGCCCGTGCAGACCGGCATCATGTCCATCGACGCCATGATCCCCATCGGTCGCGGCCAGCGCGAGCTGATCATCGGTGACCGCGCCACTGGCAAGACGACCATTGCCATCGACACCATCATTTCCCAGGCCAAGCAAAACAAGGCCGCCGAGCAGGGCAAACTCTCGGGACACAAGCCGATCTACTGCATCTACGTTTCCATCGGCCAGAAGCAGTCCAGCGTGGCCCGCACCATCAAGATTCTTGAAGACGCCGGCGCGATGGAATACACCGTCATCGTCAACGCCTCGGCCTCCGACAGCGCGGTCAGCCAGTATCTCGCACCCTACGCCGGCTGCTCGATCGGCGAGTGGTTCATGGATCAAGGTCAGGACGCGCTGATCGTTTTCGATGACTTGTCGAAACAGGCCGTGGCCTATCGCCAAGTATCGCTCGTATTGAAGCGTCCCTCGGGCCGCGAAGCTTATCCCGGCGACGTTTTCTATCTCCACAGCCGTCTCCTCGAACGCGCCGCGCGCGTCAATGAAAACTACGGTGGCGGCTCCATGACCGCGCTTCCCATTGTCGAAACGCAGGCCGGCGACGTGTCCGCTTACATTCCGACCAACGTGATCTCCATTACCGACGGCCAGATCTTCCTCGAAACCGACTTGTTCTACCAAGGCATCCGCCCCGCGATCTCCGTGGGCTTGTCTGTGTCCCGCGTCGGTTCCGCTGCGCAGACCAAAGCCATCAAAAAAGTTTCCGGAACCACCAAACTCGATCTCGCCCAGTTCCGCGAACTTCAAGCGTTCGCGCAGTTCGGTTCCGATCTCGACGCCGCCACCAAGCAGAAGCTGGATCGCGGTGCGCGCATCGTCGAACTCTTCAAGCAGCAGCAGTATCAGCCAAAGAGCCTACCCATCATGGTGTCCTCGCTCTACGCGATGCAGAAAGGTTACTTCGACAACGTGCCGGTGGATCGCATTCGCGAGTGCCAGGGCAAGCTGGAAGAATATCTCACGACCCGCAAAGAAGCGCTCATGGACAAGCTCGGCAACGAGAAGACGCTCGACAACGTGGAGTCCGACCTCAAAACTGCCCTCGAAGATTTCAAGGCCAGTTGGAAATAATTCTCACTCTTCATCCTCCCGCCCTCATCCTTTCTTAGTTAGATGCCCTCCACACGCGACATCCGCCGACGCATCAAGTCGGTCAAGAGCACGGCCCAGATCACCAAGGCCTTGCAACTCGTCGCGTCTGCGAAGATGAAGAAGGCGCAGGATCAGGCCACCAATGGCCGTCCTTATGCCGAACTGCTCAACAAAGTTCTGGTCAGCCTGCGAGATGGCGTTGAAGAAGGCACGCATCCTTACTTCGCCGAAGGCAAAGGCACCAAGACGCTGGTGCTGCTCATTACCAGTGACAAAGGTTTGTGCGGTGCACTGAACACCAATCTGCTCAAAAAGCTTCTGAACGCGAACTTCGACCCGCAGCAGACGGACTTCGTTACTATCGGTCGCAAAGGCGCTCAAACGCTCGGCCGATTGCGCCGGAATCTCATCGCGGATTTCCCCGTGCGCGACCCCGCCAAGTTCGCCGAACTCCGGCCTGCCGGAAAATTCCTTCAGCAGAAATTCCTCAGCGGCGAATACCAGCGCGTGCTGGTCGCATTCAACAATTTTATCAACACGGTCACGATCATGCCCATGATCGAGCAATTGCTCCCAGTCAATCCAGTGACACTGGGCGGCAAGCGTTCCTTTGAAGGCTTGGGCAATCTGCTCAAGGTCGAAGAAACACCGACCGAAGTTCCGCAATACACCTTTGAACCCGATGCGGCAGCGGTCTTTGAGGCTGTCCTTCCGCAGTATGTTAACAACACGCTCTATCAAATGCTGATGGAAGCGCGCGCGTCCGAGCACTCCAGCCGCATGGTCGCCATGAAGAACGCTACCGACAACGCCAAGCAGATGATCAAGGACCTCACACTGGAATACAACAAGGTCCGCCAGGCTGCCATCACCAACGAACTTCTCGAAATCACGACCGCAAAACTCGCGCTCGAATAGCACGACCCTTATCCCCTTCCCCTTCAATACTATGAGCAACATCGGCAACATCGTCCAAGTCATCGGTCCCGTCGTTGACGTTGACTTCTCCTCCAGCGGTCAGCTTCCAGCAGTTTACAACGCGCTGGAAATTAACTACGACCTCGACGGTAAAAAAGTCCGTCTCGTCTGCGAAGTGCAAAGTCACCTGGGCGACGGCTGGGTCCGCAGCATTGCCATGACATCCACTGAAGGTCTGAAACGCGGCCTGGCAGTCACCGATACCGGCGCGCCGATCACCGTTCCCGTTGGCGAAGAAGTTCTCGGTCGCATTTTCAACGTCACCGGCGATCCCGTGGACGATCAGGCCGCACCGAAAGTCGGCAAACGCTATCCAATCCATCGCCCCGCTCCGAAGCTCGTCGATCAGGATCCTTCCGCGCAGATTCTCGAAACCGGCATTAAAGTTATCGATCTGATCTGTCCCTTCACCAAGGGCGGCAAGGTTGGCGCATTCGGCGGTGCAGGGGTCGGCAAGACCGTCGTCATCATGGAACTGATCAACAACATTGCCAAAGGCCACGGCGGTTATTCCGTGTTCGCCGGCGTCGGCGAGCGCACCCGTGAAGGCAATGACCTTTACTGGGAAATGATTGAGTCCGGAGTCATCGCAACCGAGAAAGATGACAAAGGTCATTCCAAACGCGACGACAAAGGCCGCCCGATTTTAAAGGACGGCTCCAAGGTGGCGCTCGTTTACGGTCAGATGAACGAACCTCCTGGCGCACGTCTCCGCGTCGCACTCTCCGCTCTCTCCATGGCGGAATACTTCCGCGACGAGAAGAACCAGGACGTGCTCATGTTCGTCGACAACGTCTTCCGTTTCTCCCAGGCTGGTTCCGAAGTGTCCGCGCTGCTGGGCCGCACACCGTCTGCGGTTGGTTACCAGCCCACGCTCGCCGCTGAAATGGGTGCGATGCAGGAACGCATTACTTCCACCAAGCAGGGCTCCATCACCTCGTTCCAGGCCGTCTATGTCCCTGCGGATGACTTGACCGACCCCGCGCCGGCCAACACGTTCGCCCACCTCGACTCCACCGTCGTGCTGGAACGCTCCCTCGCAGAACTCGGCATCTATCCTGCGGTGGATCCCCTCTCCTCAACTTCGAAAGCGCTCGCACCTGACATCGTCGGCGAGGAACACTACCGCGTCGCCCGCGGCGTGCAGCGCGTGCTGCAGCGCTACAAAGATTTGCAGGACATCATCGCCATCCTTGGCATGGATGAACTGAACGACGACGACAAAGTCACCGTCTACCGCGCCCGCAAACTGCAGCGCTTCCTCAGCCAACCTTTTGCCGTCGCCGAAGTCTTCACTGGTTCACCCGGCGTCTACGTTCCCGTCAAGGAAACCATTCGCGGCTTCGCGGAAATCCTCGATGGCAAACACGACGACGTGCCCGAAGCCGACTTCTACATGAAGGGCGGCATCGATACGGTGAAGGCCAGTAGCAAAAAGTAACTCAGCCATCTTTGGCTGACCAATTAAGCGGCGCTGACTTGCGATCTGGGTCAGATTCAACTAGCGCGCCGCCATCGCCTCGCGCGGGCCGCGATCACTCAGAAGTTTCGCTGCTGGCACCTGCACCAAAGTTTCGCGACCAAGAAATTCCAGAAGCACGCGAACCCGGTCCTCCCCGCTGCGCAGGCTTTCCACGATTCCCTTCAGCCCGCGCATGGGGCCTTCGGCGACCTCGACCGCATCCCCGACTCGAACGCCGAAGCTCACCTCTCGCAGTTCTTCACCTTGCATCTCGGCTTTCAAATCCAATATGCTCTGCTCCGGCACCGGAACCGCCACGCCTCCGAACTCGACGACGCGAATGACGTTGTGCGCATGTTTCACCGCGCGAGCGGATGCTGCCACGTTGTAGCGGGCAAAGAGATAGCTAGGAAAGAGCGCCTCGGTGAACCACACTTTCCCGCGCGGAGTGCTGCGCTGAAATCTCAGCCGCGGACACCACGGCTCCACGCCTTCAAGCTGCCGCAAGGCTCCCGCGACGATGTGTTCGCACTTCGGCTTGGTGTGGACGCAATACCACCGGGGTTGACTGCTGGAGATCATAAGTAACGGAGCAACTCCGCACATTCAGTTGATGACGTCAACCACGGTGTGACTCATCACGCGCTGGGCCACGGTCATTTCACCCTGCGCGGGACCGATGGTGTTTTCTCCTGATTGGCCGGCTTCGGTGTCATCACGGGCTTTTGTCCAGGCTTGATCACTGGCTGCGGCGTTTCGGAATCGTCAGATTTACGGAAGGGAGATTTCTCTGAGCTGGCGCTGAAAAAACGCGGGCGCCACTTGGGATCGCCCACGGTGCCTTCCGCCGTGTATTCGAGAATTTTGCTGACAGGAAACAACACCAGCCCCAGCAGCCGGCCGAATTTCACCTGGGCATGAAACTGAATGCGATCCTCAACGTAATCGATCTGCCCTTTCGAGGCGATGTGAAACACCTTGGTGCTGGCCACCAGATCATCCGTGGTGGCAAATCCATCCGCCAGCGTGAAGGTCGCGTCCGCATCCTTGGCGACGTTGAATCCGCCAATCGGCGTGGGAAGCATGGCGCCGAGCAGCGGAGTCAGCGGACCGAGGATGGGAATGGCATAAAGATTTCCATTCAAGATGACGATCGCGCCTTTTCCCTTGAGCGATTTCCAGTCGCCCATCTTGCCGCTGAATTCAGCATGCGCCGTGATGTCGCCATCGGTCTCATAATCCGGGGAGTAGACCTTGGCGAATTTTCGAAAGTTGATCGAGTTGATGCGCAGATCGCCTGAATAACTTAATGGGGTTTTTCGATCGTCGAACTTTCCGCGAAAACTTAAATCACCATCCAGCACCCTGGCTTTGACATCAATATCACCCACCCCATTTTTACATGCCACCTTCACCGCGACCTTCTCAAAAGGCAGCATCTTCGCGAACACGCTGTATGGAAAGCTTCCGGTCCTGAAGTCCACATTATAGTCGCTGACATTTTCGCCGAGGGCGGTGTCCCCCTTGCAGATCATATCCTTGCCAAAGGCGCCGCCGCTCACGGTGTAAGTCAGTCTCGTGCCCGTGAATTTCAAATCGCCCGCCGGTTTTCCGATTATGTAATCGTTGCCCCAGAGCTCATAATGCGCCGTGCCTTCGGAGCGAAACTTCACACGCAAATTTGTGCCGCCGCGCTTGTTGTCGATCAGCCCGTCCATCTCGACGTGCGGATGCTTGTCGAAGCGATAGCGCGCAATCACCTGCGCCGTGGACTCGACAAAACATCCGACCACCGCCACCGGTTCCAAGTCGGACACCAGGCCAGTAAACTTCACCGTGCCAGCATAGTCATCCCAGTCGATTTGCTGCGCGAGCCCCACGCCCTCGGCGCGTTCCATGCGCATGTTGCGAAACCAGTGCTGCGGTCCTTCGAATTCCATGTCAGATTCCATGCGGGCAAATTCCACGCCTTGATATTTGAAATGATGCAGCTCCACCCGGCCGCGATTCCGACAGTCATTGCCGATGTCGGTCGAGGCGCCTTCGCCCTCCAACTCGGCAAAGATGCTTGAGTCTTCGCGAAAGGCGAAGCGCTTGATGAAATCGCGCATCTGAGGATGGCTTAGGAACGGCTCAAACACCGTCGGATCCATTTGCAACTGGCCACGGTAACGAAATCCGTCCGCCTTCTTCCACATCGCCTGCAAGCCCATGGTGACCGGCACGAAGGCATCGGCCGGCAGCAGCTTGCCCAGAAGCACGCGACCGTCCGCCGTGATTTCCGGCGGCTCATAAAACACCACTTCATGAAGCGCCTGATTCTCCAGGATGGCCGAGGCCAGTTGCGGCAGATTCATCGTCGAGTGCAGATGAAAGTCCACCGAGTCGCCTCCGATCTCATACAGTGCGCCCGCGTTTAATTCACCAAGCTGATCCCGGATGCGCAGGCTGGTCAGATCCACCAGACGCCCCGCGTAAGTGGCACGCGCCTCCAGCTCCTCGCAAACGTAATCGCCATGTCGCAGACCGTTGGCAGTGAGATGGAGCGATGCGTTCAGTTCTTCAGGCTTGTCGAGATCGCCATTGACTTCGATCTCCAACCTGGGTTCGCGCGCCGTCTGAAAGTGCTGCAAAATCTTGGCTGCTTCCAAAATCAAGTCGCGCCGTTTTCTCAGTTCGGCAATTTTCAGCCGCATGTTTTCGCGTGCCTTGCGGTCCTCATCGTCACTGGCCGGTTTCGACTGCCGCAGGAGCGTGCCGGTGATGCCCAGTTGCAGTCCAAAAAACTTTCCTTCTGCTCGCCGGATTTCAATCCGATCACCCGTGAGCAGCACTCGCGCGTTCAAGTGTTCCAAGCTCAAGCGCTCCGACTTCGGATCCTCGGGATCGATCGGGAAGACCACATTCGCCTGCCGCAGATCCAGACCCTGCACCTGCACTTTCTGGTGCAATAGCTTCCCAATATCGAGATCCAAATTCAACCGGTCCACGGACGCCAGCAGCGTCTGGTGCGTGGCTTCCAAGTAGACCTGAATCCCCTTCACCACCAAACCGCCCTGCAACAAATCCACGTGCAAGGAGTCCATCTTCAGATAAACACCGCGTTGTTCGAGCTGTTCGACCACAAAATCCCGCCATGTCTGAGCAAAGCCTTCGCTCCGAACCATGGCATACGCACCCAGCGCTCCCGCAAGCACCAAGAGCACAATGAGGCGGCGGAAAAAAGTGCGCATGCGGGGAGGATACCAGTGAAAAGCGATAAGTAAAAAGTGAAAAGGAATAAGCGACGACCAGCGCTTCTCTCATCACTTTCCCCTTTCCCCTTTTCACTTTCTGCCCCTATCCTCGGCCATGCTCTCTCTCAGCATCCTCGGCAGCGGCAGTTCCGGCAACAGCGCGGTCGTGCGCACGGAAAACACCCGTCTGCTGCTCGACGCCGGATTGAGCGCGCGCCAGAT
>JAIOQF010000052.1 GCA_021413535.1 Verrucomicrobiota bacterium | reverse complement strand
ATCTCATCAACAGCGAGGAAGCCGAAGCTGCCTCCATGCCCGGCCTGGAAATCAATGCCGACCAGGTAAAATGTAGCCACGGCGCGACCAGCGCACCCATCAGCGCTGATGAACTCTTCTATTTGAAAGCACGCGGCATTCCTGATAACGAATCCCGCAGACTCATCGCTACCGGCTTCATTGAAGACGTGATTGGAAAGCTGGAGAATGCAGCGCTGGTGGAGCATCTCGATGAGATCATCGAGAACAAGTTCGCCAGAATGTCGAAGTAGTCCGCCTGTCCTCAGGCGGCTCCCCTGCTCCATTCCGCCTGAGGACAGGCGGACTACTTCAGCTTCGCACACTCACGCCAGCGCCAGCAATCCGTGGTGTGATCATTCACCATCCCGGTCGCTTGCATGTGGGCATAGCAGATCGTCGAACCGACAAACTTGAAGCCACGCTGCAGTAAGTCCTTGCTCAAGGCATCGCTCTCCTTGGTCTTCGCAGGAAGTTCCTTCATCGACTTCCAACGATTGATGATCGGTTTGCCGTCCACGAAGCGCCAGATGTAGCGATCAAAACTGCCGAACTCCTCCTGCACCTTGAGAAACGCCTTGGCGTTGGTCACTGCGGCCGAGACCTTGAGCCGGTTGCGCACGATGCCCTCATCGGTCAGCAGCGCTGCGATTTTCTTATCGCCATAGCACGCAACTTTGGCCGCATCGAATTCGTCGAACGCGCGCCGGTAGTTTTCCCGCTTCTTCAGAATTGTCAGCCAGCTCAATCCGGCCTGGGCTCCTTCGAGAATGAGGAACTCGAACAGCATTCTGTCATCGTGCACCGGCACGCCCCATTCCTCGTCGTGATAGACCCGATTCAACTCATGGGACTGCGCCCAACCGCATACCGTCCGCTCCTTCATTTCACCACCCCGCGTTCGTAAATAAAATACGCCGGATTAAGTCCAGCCAGCGGCTCCTTAAGTTTCTCCAGCTCCGCAGCAGGACCGTGAATCTCCAGGCGGATCAGATCCGCCAGCGTCAGCAACTCGTTCAGCAACGCCCCGACATTCGCGAGATGTTCCTGCGCGCCGTCCGCACCGACATAAGCCTCGCGGCAGAAGATCACGTCATCATTTATCGTGAAGTCGTAGTAGAGGCTTTTTGGCTCTGCGGCGCTGATCTTCACAAATGTAGGCAGCAAGGCTTTCGCCGTCTCCAGTTTTCCAGGGTGGGTTTTAAAATAGGGATGAATGCTGACGACGTTTGATGGTGTGTTCATGGGCGCAAAGTTATGGCAGGAGACAGCCTGAACCCATCCGAAAGCGGTGCAATGAAAATCGCAATCCATGCTTGGCAGTTCAGTTCGTTCCCGATAGGATCGACTGCATGAATCCACACACCTGCCGCACCCTCAGCACGATCTGCTTCATCGGAGGCGTGAGTTCCATTTTACTTTCCATTGCGATCTGGTGGTTCCTTAATAGCGACGACGCGGAATCAAAGGCGCACGCGGAACGCTTCGGCATTTTCGTCGGGCTCTGGGCACCGACCCTGCTGATTCTCTCCAATCGATTTGATCGCTACGCTGACAAAGCCCGGTCGCTGCCCGGTCTGAATCTCAAGGATGACGACGAAGACTCCGCACTAAAATAGCCGCAGCGCATTCAAGACCTGCTACCGAGACTTTGCAAAGTATCCTTGAGCATCTGCCGCGCCCGGTAGATCCGCAGTTCGACGGCTTTGATTGAACAACCCATCACTGCGGCAATTTCTGCCTGTGGCATCTCTTCATAGATGGACAGCACGAGTGCTTCTTTGAGATCATCTGGGAGCTGATCGATGGCCGCGCGGACCGCCTCGGCGCGCTCGTTGGAGATCGCATTCGCATCGGGCGTCGGCGAGTGATCAGGTGGTGCATTGGCCTCCTGATCAGAAAGCGCGACTTCCGGATGGCGGGAACGCCAGCGGGCGTGATTGCGCGCAAGGTTGGTCGCGATGGTGAACAGCCAAGTTGAAAATTTGGACTGCGGTTGATAACGACTGCGGTTTTGATGCACGCGAACAAAAGTCTCCTGCGCCAGATCCACGGCCGTCTCATGATCTGCCGTCATTCGGTGGATGAACTCCACGATGCGATGCTGCCATCGTTGCATCAACTCATTGAGAGCGAGATCGTCACCCGCCGCCAGTCTTGCCATGGCCGCAACATCTTGCTGATTTGCTCCGTCGAAATTGTCCGGCTCGTGTTCTGCCATGACATTCAGAGTTTGCTGCTCATCATCCCGTCCATGCCTCCGGAATCATGCATCAGGCACCGGGTGATGAAATGCAGGTAACGGGCGGCCTGCTCCTGGTCCAGTGCTCGCGGTCTTGCAATGCCGCCTGCAACTCGGGTGTGACCGACCGGCTGGCGGCGATGAGACGCGCGACATTCCCAGCGTTGTCGTTTACCCGCTGGCACAGATCTTCACACTTCGGTCGATACGCTTCATGAAGCGCCTTCACTTGCGCGAACTGTTTTTCGCTAAGCTTGTATTCCGCCCGCAGCCAGAGTAAGCCGTCACGTTCCATTCGATGGGACGCTGCTTCATGAGTCCTCCAGCAATAAACCGTAGTGTAGGCCAGCAGACCCGCTCCAAGGATGCAGAAGACAATCAACAATAACCGCCTCATGGACTCTATCGGGTTTGAGGGCGAGAGGAGTTCAGAGGATTGATGGATCCCCAGTAAAGATCAGCGCCGGTGCGTTCGCTCTGCCTTTTCCCGGAAAGACGGAACTCCGCGCGCGAGTAGCCGATTCCGGCCCCGAGGATCGCCACCAGCACCGCCGCCACCGTCGCTAAACGTGGACGCATGAATGGCTCGAGCAAATCTGACCACCAGACCCCGACGCGTCCTTCAATGGATGAGGCCTGTGCCGCTTCGATGCGATGCCAAACCTGGCGTTGAAACGAAGCCGGCACGGAAGCGTCCGGCTTCCATTCCCTAAGCAAATCATCAAGTTCGGAGTCTTTCATATTGATGTCCTCAGGTTGGCTGCCGCCCGCCCGAGCAAGGCGGGCGGCAATGGGTGATAAACCACAATCCGTTTATTTAGTGGCTTCCGCCCATGCTGCAACCTTTCATCTTGGCGTGCATCGGGCAGTTCATGGCGGCAGGAGCCGTATCGCCGTGAGCGCAGCACGTCTTGGCGTGGGATTCGCCAGACAAACCACTTTTCGCAGCATGATCGCAGGTGTTGGCTCCTGCGGTGCAGTGATCAGCCTCCGCTTTCGCAGTGGCGTGACACGAGACCGGAGCGGTGACCTTGGAGCCAGCGTCCCTAGCCTGCACAATGCTTTCGCTGGGACCTGCCTGGGAACTGAGGGCGAACCCAGCGATTACGAGACCGGTTGTAGCAGCGAGGATGGTGAGCAGTTTCGTTTTCATAGTTTTTTTGTTTTTTTGTTTTTTGAATGAAGCGCGATGTATTCGTTGGCTTCATACCGTGAAACCCCGCCGGCGCTCCTACCCCTCAAGAATTCTTATTTGTAACGATCACACTCGGGGAGCGTTGTTCGTTTGCATCGGCACGACACCTGCGCCAAGCATCGCTGATGCCTCACCTTCCCCGCTGCTCAGGTATATTGCTCCACCCCACATCCCTGCCGGGCCGCTTCGGCATCGGTGAACTCGGGCCCGGAGCGGAACTGTGGCTGGAGTCACTGCATCGCATGGGTCAGAAACTCTGGCAAATTCTGCCGCTCGGCCCCACCGGCTACGGGAATTCGCCCTATCAATCCCTCACCAGCTTCGCGGGCAATCCGCTGCTCATCAGCTTCGACGCCCTGGTGCGCGATGGCTTGTTCACTCCGGATGACATCGCGCTGCTGCCCGAGTTTCCCGATGATTATGTGGCCTTCGGTCCCGTGATTGAAGTGCGCACCGCCTTTCTTAAACTCGCCGCACGACGTTTCACCACTCAGTGCGATGCCAGCCCGCTGCTGCATCGTGCGTTCGAGGCTTTCTGCGAACGCGAACAATCCTGGCTGGACGACTGGGCGATGTTCACCGTGCTCAAGGACGCGAACGGTTCCAAGCCTTGGACGCAATGGCCGCGCGATGTGGCCTTGCGCGAAGAAGTCGCCATGGCGGAGGTGATGTCCGCACTCGTCACCGAGATCGAAGAGGCCAAGGCCCTCCAGTTTCTCTTTCACCGCCAGTGGACAAAAATCCGGCTGCGGGCCAAAGAAATGGGCATCAGTATCATCGGCGACATCCCGATCTTCGCCGCACACGACAGCGCCGATGTGTGGGCCAACCGCGAACTCTTTCATCTCGATGAGAATGGCGAGCCCACTGTGGTTGCGGGCGTGCCGCCAGATTATTTCAGCGCCACTGGCCAGCGCTGGGGCAATCCCTTGTATGACTGGGAGAAGCACCAGCAGACTAATTTTGCGTGGTGGAAAGCCCGCTTGCGTCAGACGCTCTCCTTGGTGGATGTGGTGCGTATCGACCACTTCCGCGGCTTCGCGGCTTATTGGGAGATTCCCGGTAGTGAAGCCACCGCCGTCAAGGGCCAATGGGTTGATGCACCCGGCGACGCCCTCTTTGAAGCACTCAAGGAAGAACTCGGCGCTAACTTGCCCATCATCGCTGAAGACCTCGGCATCATCACGCCGGATGTCGTCGCCCTGCGCGACAAGCATCAATTTCCCGGCATGAAAGTCATGCAATTCGCCTTCGGTGCCGACACACTCGCGGAAGAATACATTCCAGAAAACTATCCAGAAAACAGCGTCGCCTACACCGGCACCCACGACAATGACACCGTGCTCGGTCTCTTCCGCAGTGAAGCTGACGAGCACACCACGCGCACGCCCGAGATGGTTCAGGCGGAGCGACGCACCATCTTGAATTACACCAAGACCGACGGCAGTGAACTGAACTGGGATTACATCAGTCGTGTCTGGCAGAGCCAGTCCAGACTGGTGCTGTGCCCGCTCCAGGATGCGCTTGGATTAGGCAGTGAATCCCGCATGAACATTCCCGGCAAAAGCGGCGAGTTCTGGAACTGGCGCTTTCGCTGGGATCAGCTCACGCCGCAGATCGAGGAGCGGATGAAGCAGGTGACGCAGGCTGCAAAGCGCTGAATCGTTCTCCTACTTTTCCCCGCGTCGCTTAATCCAAAAAACGTGCCCGCACTTCCGGCGATGGCAACAGGCAGGTGTCTGACTTGCCAAACCAGCGGTAGCGGTTCCGAGCGATGAATCGATAAACTGGATCGCGTAGAAACGATGGGACCATCAAGAACACCTCAAGCCAGCGCCAGGGGGCACGTAGATAATAGCAGACACGCAGTGCAGCGCTGCTCTCGCGCCAGGCTTTCGGACCTTCGACCAGGACAAAACTGTCCATCGCTTCTTCATTAAGACCGTGCTCGCGCAGAAGTTTCCGGCCCGCTTCGGATTGCAGCGAAGCAAAACGGCACACGCCGCGCGGATCGCGCTCGATGACAAAACGGACGCTCCAGGCGCAAAAGTTGCAGACTCCATCAAAGAGGATAACCGGACCATCGTTTTGCATTTTCATAACCACATTAATGAAAAATCATACGAATACTGCGCGCTCCACGGTTTCCCGCAGCGCCAGCAGCGTTTTGCGGTCGGTGATTTTTTTGCCAACAGAATCCTGGAGATAGATGGCATCTATGGCGACACCCTTTTCCGTGTTGATGCGCGCATGACAGACGCTGAGGCCATGCTGGCCGATGGCCATGAACACATCATAGAGCAGGCCGATGCGGTCGAGCACCTGCAGTTCAAGGACCGTATATTCAGCGCTGATCTCGGTGTTAAGCTGAACGCGCTGGGGAACTTCGCCGGCAACGCTTTCAAATTCTTTGAGCGGCGCGCGGTTGACTTTGATGGCCTCGCTGAAATCAAAGTTCGTATTCTTAAATGCCTCTTCAATGAGTGTGCGCACCCGGGCCTTGGTGCGATCATTGGAAACGGGCGTGAGATTCGCGGTGCAGACGCGAAAGATGTCGAGCACGACATCATCAGAACGCTGAAAGAGATCGGCGCCGAGAATGTTGATGTTGTTGGCGGCCAGCGCCCCGGCGATGCGGGCGAGGAGCAGATGCCGGTCCCAACTGACTACCACTAGCTCACTGGAACCCTGCTCGGGATGCTCGATCCATTCCAGCGTGGGCAGGAGTCCGGCGCCAGCCTTCCCTTCCGCCAGCTTCTGAAAAAATTCGCGAAACACCCGGAGATGCTGCGCGATGACGGCCGCCTCCCGGAAATTGAAATAGCTGCGCGGCATGCAGGTGAAATGTGCGGCTGTTTCCTCTCCATAACTTTCGTCCAGATTTCCCATCACCTCGGCCTGAAGTGCGAGCAGCGGTGCCGTGACCCGGCGGGTATAGTCAGAAGGATCATCCAGATAACGCGCCGCGTTGTTGTAGAGCTGGCGCAGGAGGCTTTCCTTCCAGGATGTCCAGCTACCCTCGCTGGTGCCGCGGCTGTCGGCACAGCTCATTACCATCAGCGCATCCAGAAACGAGCGGTCGCGCGCGATCTTCGCGAATTCCTCAATGACCTGGGGATCATCCAGATTCTTCGAGGTTGCCGTCTGATAAAGCGTCAGATGATGATCCACGAGGAACATGATCAGACGGCGGCGTTCCCCCTTGATCTGAAAACGGCGACAGACGCGGCTGGCCAGATCGGCGCTGGCGTCGGAGTGATTGCGCGAGTTCGCAGCGCGTCCCGTATCGTGCAGCAAGAGCGCCAGATAAAGAATGCCCGGCTCCTGCAGTTCATGAAAAAGCTTCTGGAAGAAGCCGAGGCTCTCATGCGGTTCGCCCGCCAGTTCATCCAGCTTGTCGATGGTGCGCAACGTATGTTCGTCCGCCGTGTAACGGTGAAAAAACTCATGCTGGACCAGACAGTCGAGCGCGCCGAACTCCGGCATCCAGCGTCCGAGAAATCCCACGCGATGCATCTGGCGCAGGACGCGGGATACTTCACCTTTGCGGGAAAGAATGGCGTTGAAGCTTTCCCGTGCCGCCTTGCTGTAGCGGAAGGTTTGATCAACCAGGGGAAAACTTTTCTGCACGAGCTGGAACAACTCCGGGCTCAGGCGCAGTTGTCGCTGCTGCGTGTGAACAAACAGGCGCATGAGACGAGGCGGATCATCTTTGAAAATCCGGTCGTGCTCTGGATAAAGGCGGTTGTTCTTGCTGATGAAACCATCAAATTTCTCGGGCCGCCCTGCACGCCGACGCGCAAGAAATCCCAGCACCATGCCGCGTTGCTCTTGCTCGACAGTTTCCAGATGGAACCGGTCCATCAATTCATTGGAACGCTGCAGGATGTTGCGTGTATGCGTGTAGTATTCCCGCATGAACGCTTCGATGCGCCCGAGCATGGTCTTGTGTCGGTAGCCAAGGTTGGTGGCCACCACACCCTGAAGCCGCAGGGTGAGCACGTCCTGCTCGCGCTTCTCGATGTAATGCAACTCAGTGCGCACCCGCAGGAGGAAGTCATACGCCTGTGAGAGTTCCCGCTGTGAAGTCGGGGTGAGCATCCCGGCTTTGACGAGGTCACGCAGATTCGTCGCGCGCAATTTTGCGTAAGCCGTCCAGAGCAGATTATGATAGTCGCGCAGTCCGCCGCATCCCGTTTTCACATTCGGCTCCTGAACGAACGGAGTCACGCCCTGCTTATGGTGGCGCTCGATGAGATCCTGCTGTCGCAGTTTCAGGAACGCTGTTTCCTTCCCCATCATGCACTCGCGATCAAAGCGCTTCCGCAAATCTTCGAACGCTGACGAATTACCGGCGACCAGCCGCGCCTCAATCAGCGCAGTCTTCACCTGATTGTCTTCATTGGCCCGCTTCAGTGTCTCACCGACAGAACGCGTGGCGGAATCGCCGACCTTGAACCCGCTGTCCCACATCGCCGTGAGAAACTGCGATACCATCGCTGCAACAGCGACCGGCACTTGTGCGCTGTTGCCGGGCAGCAGCAGCAAAATATCCACATCACTGCTTGGATTCATCTGCTCGCGACCATAGCCGCCGGTGGCGACGAGGCTGACCGGACCCGTGTCTTTATGCTCGCTGGCAATGTGATCCCACAGGCAGATCAGCGCCGCATCCACCAGCGCAGCGCGCATCTCGCACACTTCAACACCACCACCGCCCGCTCGATGCAACATGCGCAAGCGCGCCTCTTCAATTTTCCGAAAGCGCTTCAGTGCGCGTTGCACGTCCAGCGCCGACCAGTTTTTTCCAGCCGGCGGCGAGAGCATCGCCCGCGCTCGCGCGGGAATCGAGGAGACGCGGGACGAAGCCATGAAACTTTAGTAGGTCACGACGGAGCGCACCGGGCCGAACGGCTCCACACGTTCGCGTCCATGAAGGAAACCCAGCTCGATAAAAAATACGGAGCCCAGCACTTCCGCTTTTAATTCCTGCATCAGCTTCAGCGCCGCACCGGCAGTCCCGCCAGTGGCGAGCAAGTCATCCGCCAGCAGAACTTTCTCCCCCGGCGCGATGGCATCCATGTGGATCTCCAGCGAAGCGGTGCCGTATTCCAGCGAGTAATCAACTGTGTGAGTGCGCCACGGAAGCTTGCCCTTTTTCCGCGCCGGAATAAAGCCGCAACGAAGCCGCGCGGCCAGCAGCGCTCAGAAGATAAAACCGCGGGCATCAATGCCCACCACTTTATCCACCTGCTGCGAGCCGGCGAGATCGGCCATGGCTTCGATGGCGTCATGCATTAAGGCGGGATCCGCCAGCACTGGCGTGATGTCCTTGAACATCACCCCGGGCTGGGGAAAATCGGGCACGTCGCGAATCGCGGCGCGGAGGCGGGCTTGGGTCTTGGAATCCATCGGGCAACCGTGCACGGGGCTGCGGCCCGCCGCAAGTGCGAGTGGTTCGCCATTCGACATTCATGAGGGTTTGCGCCAAGTTGTCGGCTCATGGAAACTACCCGACTGCTGCTAACTCTCTCGACCGCCGCCTTCATCGGCGCCGTCGTGCAAGCGGTGCTGGCCCTGCGCGCGGGCCAGTGGCGAGAGAGCAACTGGCACCTGGCACCGATGGCGCTCGGCTTTATTTTTCAGTGCGCCTTTCTCTACCTCCGGGGACAGGAACACGGTCGCTGCCCGCTGACAAACCAATTTGAAATTTTTATCTTCATCGGCTGGAGCATCATGTTGCTTTATTTTCTGGTGGGCGCGGCCTATCGCCTCTCGTTGCTGGGGGTTTTCACTGCGCCGCTGCTGGCCATTCTTCAAACGCTGGCCCTGCTCTCGCCGCTGGATCAGACGACAGCGCCTGCGCGGGGCGCGGTCAACGCCTGGAAGGAATTGCACGCATCAGTCGCGCTGATCGGCTATGCCGCCTTTGCTCTCGCCTGCATCACCGGCGTGATGTTTCTCCTCCAGGATCGCCTGCTCAAACGCCATCGCATCAACGCCCTCTTCCATCAACTTCCGCCCATCCATGATCTCGCGAAAGCCATTACCCGCATGATGCTGCTCGGGGTCGTGCTTCTGAGCATCGCGCTCGCGGCATCTTTCCAAATCAAGATCCCCATCACCAACATCAAGATGCTTTTCGCCTGGGGTGTCTGGGCACTTTACATAATCAATCTGCTTCTGATGTGGCGCCGCCAGATCAGCGCCCGGCAGACCGCCTGGCTCGCCATCGGCAGCTTCGCCGTGGTGTTCGTTTCCATCTGGATGATCGCCAAATAATCCACCGCGCCCGCCTGCCTCATGCTGCTCTGCCTCGGCGTCAATCATCGCACAACTCCCATCGAGTTGCGCGAGCGCGTGGCCTTTGCCGAGAGCAAGATTCCAGATGCAGCCCGCGCCATCAAATCGCTGCCCGGCTTCGGAGAAAGCGTCGTGCTCTCAACCTGCAACCGCGTGGAGATCTACACCGCACGCGATACGGCAGACCATGCGGCGGGTTTTTCCTCGCTGAGCGGCTACCTCGCCGAACACTTCGCACTCACACCGGAACAAAGTAGCGCTCTGACCAGCTATCACCTTAGCGAGACCGACGCTGCGCGTCATTTGTTTCGCGTAGTCAGCGGCATCGATTCGATGGTGCTGGGCGAGACAGAAATCTTCGGCCAAGTCAAGGCCGCCTACGATGCCGCGCTCAAAGCGGGAGCCACCGGACGCGATCTCAACAAACTTTTCCAACGCGCATTCAGCGTGGGAATACTGGTGCGCAACGAAACTACC
>JAIOQF010000280.1 GCA_021413535.1 Verrucomicrobiota bacterium | reverse complement strand
CGGCGAAGGTTTTCACCGCAAAGCCGGCGGCCCACACGCAGAGATCGAAGCGCTGCGTGATGTGAAAAAAAATGGCGGCGATGCGCGCGGGGCATCGGCTTTTGTCACACTGGAACCTTGCTCCACTCATGGTCGCACGCCCGCTTGCACGCAGGCATTGATCGAAGCCGGCATCACCAGCGTAACTTACGGATCCACCGATCCCAATCCCAAACACGCGGGCGCGGCGGACGCGGTCTTGCGCAACGCGGGCATCGAAGTGGAAAGCGGCGTGCTCAGCGAGGCCTGCGACCGCCTTATCCGGCCCTTCGCGAAATGGATGAAATCAGGACTGCCCTACGTCATCGCCAAATCCGGCCAGAGTCTTGACGGCCGCATCACCCGGCCGCCGGGCGAACCACAATGGATCACCGGCGAGGCCGCGCGGGCGCACGCGATGCAGTTGCGCGTGCGCTGCGATGCGATTCTGATCGGCGCGGAGACCTTGCGCAAGGATAACCCGCGCCTCACGCTCCGCGGCAGCGGCATCCCTCGCGGGAAACAACAGCCGTGGCGCGTGATCGTGACCCGCTCGGGAAATCTGCCGGAAAAAGCTGGCGTCTTCACCGACAAGTTCAAGGACCGCACACTGGTGCTGCACGGAGAATTCACTTTCCGCGAAATCCTCCGCGATCTGGCGAAACGCGAAATCACCACCGTTCTGCTCGAAGGCGGCGGCAGTCTCATGGGCCAGGCCTTCGCCGCGCGCCTGGTGGACGAAGTCTGCTGGTATGTGGCCCCGCGCATCTGCGGCGGCGGCGTGATGTCCACGGGCGGCGTCGATTTCCTTCCGAAGGCGCGCTCCGTCAAACTCACCGATGTCTGGCAGGAGACCATCGGCGACGATCTCTGCATCCAGGGATATCCGGTCTGGAAAAAATAACCATGCGCCCCGCCTTTTTCTTTGACCGCGATGGCGTGGTGAACCGTTCGCCCGGCGCCGGCTATGTGCTGCGCTGGAAAGATTTTCATTTTAACGAAGGCATCATCGAGACGCTGGCACTGCTCAGATCGCGTGGCTTCGCCCTGGTGCTCGTCACCAGTCAGCAAGGCGTGGGCAAAGGACTGATGACGCAGGCCACGCTGGATGAAATTCATGCGCTGATGCAAGGCGAACTCGCCCGGCATGGCGCAGCCTTCGATGCCATTTACGCCTGCACTTGCCTGGCTGATGATGCCCATTGCACCTGCCGCAAGCCATCGCCTGAGATGATTCTGCGGGCGGCAGCAGAGCATGATCTGGATCTAACCAAATCCTGGCTGGTCGGCGATCACGACCGCGATATCCAGATGGCGCATCATGCCGGCGTGCCTCACACCATCCGCATCCGGGGCGATGAACCGCTTCAGGTGACGGCGGATCGAGTGCTGGATAACGTGCGGGATTTGCTACCTTTTATCATGAGTTTCAAAAATTCCGGCATTAACCTGGATGCCAGCTCAAAAGCTAAAACGCGCCGCCCTTGACGGAATAACAGTCCCGCGCGGCCAATGTAGTTTGCCTTGGTCACGCGCAAATCAGGCTGGACGCGGACGCGGTTTTGCACTTAAGCTCACATCCCCATGATGCGTCTCTTTTATCGTCTGCTTTGGATCGCCGCATTTGCATTGACGACCTATTGCTGGATGGTTGCGTTTGAGCATGGTCTGGGCTGGAAGAACTTTCTGGAGGGATTCCGCACGGAATGGCGCAATGTCGGCGACCTGCTCATTGGCAAGACCTCCTCGCACTCCTGAACATTGTCACTCACGGACCGATTTTTTGAACCAAGCAGGGCACCTGAATCATGACCGAAAACGAACTGCAACCGCAACAGAAAAATCTCTGGCTCAAAGGCGTTAGCGCCTATCAGCTCAAGAATTACGACTACGCGATCAACCTCATCGTATCCGTCCTCAAACAGTCCCCGGAGTTTATCGACGGCCGCAAGCTGCTGCGCCGTGCTGAGGTGGAAAAATTCAAGGGACAGAAGAAGGGCTTGTTCAGCGGCGGCTTGAGCATGTTCAAGGGCGGCGCCAATTCAAAGAAAGAACCCTGGGATGGCATCGCTGAATTAGAAGATACCGTCCTGCAAAAGGATCCTTACAGCCTCAATGCCAACCAGGCTTTGTATGACTATGCCGTGCGCGCCGGCCAGCATGATCTCGCTGCCTTCGCGCTCGAGACCATTCGTGAAGGCCACCCGGATAACACCAAAAACATGCACCGGCTCGCGGAGCATTATTTGATCCACGACCAGCCGGAAAAAGCCGGCGACATCTACCGCAACATCATCCGCGTGGACGGCTCCGACATGGACGCCATCAAGGGCGAAAAAGACGCCGCCGCCAAAACTTCCATGATGCGTCAGGGCTGGCAGGAAGAAGGTGGATTCCGCAAGGCCATGAAAAGCGGCGACGAAGCCCAGCAGATGGAAAACATGGCCCGCCAGGGCATGACCGAAGAACAGATGGAAAATCTTCTGGCTCAGTTCGCTGAAGAATACGCCAAAGACCAGACCAACATCAACGTCGTAAAGAAGATCGCGGACATCTACGACCGCATGGAGAAACCCGAGCAAGCCCTCGAGTGGTATGATTATGCTGTCAAACTCTCTCCCGGTGACGTTTCCCTCCAGAGCCGGGCCGAACTCATGCGCAACAAAGTCGCCGAACTCCAGATTCAGATCACCGAAGCCGAAATCGAAGCCAGCCCGGAGTCGCCCGATATCGAAGAAAAGCGCGCTCATATTCACCAGATCAAAATTGAGCGCCTCGCCACCGTCCTCGCCGAGTCGAAATTAAAAGTCGAACGCCATCCCACGGACAAGCAGTATCGCTTTGAACTCGCCAGCGTCCTTATTCAGATGGAACAATATCGCGAGGCCATCCCCGAACTTCAGCAGGCCAAGAGCAATCCGCATATTCGCAACAAGGCCCTGCTCCTCCTCGGCACCTGCTTTGCCAGGCTGGGGATGAACGACCTGGCCATCAACGCCTACAGCGATGCCGTGAAGGAACTTACCGTCTTCAACAAAGAGAAGAAGGAACTCCTCTACGAACTCGGACTAGTTTACGAGAAAGTCAGCCGGAAAGAGGATTACCTCAACTGCATGAAGGAAATCTACAACAATGACTACGGCTACCGCGACGTCGCGAAACGAGTCGAGTCATCGTATCAGTAAGTGTCGAGCCAGCCCGCCACCACCCGCGCCTCTGGATCGGCATCGCCGATGACCGGCGACATGGATCTGTCCAAAGCGCAGCGTAAAATCCTCTCGTCCCTCGGTCACCAGATCGTGCGCTTCGCCGCAGCCTGCGACCGGCTGCGAATCAAGCAGTCGTCGTATCCTGAACTCGCCCCCTGGCTGCAGCCTGCGCAAGCCTGGCAGGCAACTGCCATCACCAGCAGCGGCGTCTTTGCCTGCCAGCTCACGCTCGATGCCACCCGGCTCGTCCTGCATCCGATCATCGCCAGCGCAGCGCAGTGCGACGCTGCACTCCAGTCACTGCAATCCGCAGCTCAAGAACAGACCGAAGTGCTCGCGCCACCCGCATCCTTGAATGAATCACTCTGGCTCGCGCTGCTGCACCTCCGGCCATTGCGCGACTTCTGGGAACGTGAACTGCGACGAGCCACGGTGGATAGTTTACTCGATCTGCTGCCGGATGCCTGGCTGCTCGATCCCACCCCACTCCCTCCCGGCAGCGTCATCCCACGACTGGAGATCGCATCCTGGAACGATCTGAATTTCTCAAGCCGCAAGTTCATCCCAGCGACCCCCGCGGAACTCGCCAACTGTTTATCCGCCTATCCAGATGCTCCCGGCGTTCTGACATCACCACCAGACATTTCACCGGGCGCTGTTTCGTTTCTCTCCTTCTACCTCAAGAGCGAGACCCGCGTCGACTGGCTGGGTGTTGTGGGTCGGCAGCCCTCTGCCGACCTCTCGCTATGACCCACGTCGGCCCTCCGCAACAGCCGCCACACTTCGCGCAAACCCCGCGCAACACTGCGTTTTGACCACGACGTATTTCTCAGTAAACTCCGCACCCCTATGGATATCACACGCACCGCATTCGGCACCTGGAGCGGCGGACGCTTCATGCATTTCGGCGAACAACTCGACGAAGAACGCTACGTCAAACTTGTGCGCCTCAACTACGAAAAAGGCATCCGCACCTTCGTCACCGCGGATGTTTACGGCGCGGGCCGCGCGGACTCGTTGCTCGGCGAAGCACTCAAAGGAATCCCACGCGATACTTACTCCCTGGTCGGCATCGTCGGCCATGATTTCTATGGCGGTCTTCGCAGCGGTGCCAAGGGCTATCCACGTTTCACCGAGCCCGGCCTGCGCGGTCCCGAGCAGTATGAGGAATACCTCGTCATGGCCACGGAAAAATCGCTCGAACGCTGCAACACCTCGAAGTTCGACTGCCTCCTCCTGCATAATCCCGACACCATCGGCTACAGCAGCCCGAAGGTCTGGGACGCCATGCGCGCGCTGAAAACTCGCGGCCTCACGGATCGCCTTGGCATCGCCCCCGGCCCCGCCAACGGCTTCACGCTCGACATCATCCAGTGCTTTGAAAAATTTGGCGATGACATTGACTGGGCCATGATCATCCTCAATCCCTTCGAGCCCTGGCCTGGCCAGTTCGTCCTGCCTGCCGCGAAAAAATACAACATCAACCTGCTCGCTCGCGTCGTGGACTTCGGCGGCATCTTCCATGACGACGTTCACCCTGGTCACAAATTCCGCGATGGCGACCACCGCAGCCACCGCCCTGCTGGATGGGTCGAACACGGCAACGAAAAGCTCGATCAAGTCCGCCCCATCGCCCAGCGCCATGGCTTGACCGCACTGCAACTCTCTTGCCTCTGGAATCTCGCTCAGGAACCTGTGAAGAGCGTCGTCCCCACTCTTATTCAAGAAGCTTACGAAGGCGCAAAGACCATCGAAAGCAAAGTGGATGACCTCGCCGCGCTGCCGGAAATCAATCCACTTTCAGTTGAGGAAGTGAAACAAATCACGGCCATTGGCGACAACACCGGCTGTATGAAACTCAAAGGCGCCAGCACCCGTCATCACGGTCAGGAGCCGCGTCCCGACGAGTGGCCCCTGCGCGAAGAGCTTTCCGAAGTTGCCAAACGCTGGGATTTGAATCCCGAGTGGGCGTGGTAGAAAAGTAGGTGATGCGTCCCGCTTCACCCTCCGTCAACACACGCGAAGCCAGAGGCATCGCCTACTTTTCTCTAAACGGGCGTGCTGACACGAAGCATTTGACCCGCCGCACTCAGAGGCGTAAAATCTTGCCATGACAGCGACACAAGTCATTGCTGAAATCAAAGCACTCCCGCCGAACGGGCGTGATGAAGTGCTTCGATTTACCCGCACCATGGAAACTGCGCATGCTCTCTCAGCCGATGAGCTTGAAGTTCTCGCGGAGAAATTAGCTGCCACGGATGATCGTGCAGAAGCGGCGAGACTGAAAGAAGAACTCACCATCGGCTTCTACGGCACGAAATAGCTGATGCCGAAAGTCCGTCGTCGAAATCTGCCTCCCGCCCTCTGGCAGCATTTGTTGCAACGTGTGGATGAGCGAAGCATTTCCGCTCGCGAGCTTCGATCATTGGCCGCCTGGCTCGACCTCGAGCCGGAAGTTCCAGATGGTTCGTGGTTCAAGAAATTCTCCAGCATGATCGTCTGTGGCGAAGGAGAACTGATCAAAACCTTCCTTGTTCCAGGTCAAGTTCCCTTTGGCGTAGAACTGGAATGACTGCCTCTACGCGAGGAACTTTCCGAAGTCGCCAAACGCCGGGACTTGAATCCCGAGTGCGCGTGGTGAAAATGCTGGCAATGCAGCATCTTCACTTTAGCACGCACCGTGTGGAGGCTGCCTGACCCTCGTGACTTTGAACGAACGGGCCTACTTGGCCTGCAGAGCCTTGAGGGCATCAAGCCCACTCAGCTTTTCCTCGCTGGCACCTCGCGTGGCTTTGCGCACTGCGGACTCGAATTCCTTGTCCGCAGGATGGCCGTTGAAAATGAGAGTTCCGGTGATATCAAAGACGAACGCGTGCGGGATGCCGCTAAAGTTGACCGGTCCGCTCACCTGGTCGGTGATCGTGTAAGTGAGGTTGTTCTTTTTCACCACCTTCTTGACCTCGTCGTTGCTCGCATTCTGCGAGTGTGCGCCGAAAACGAGCATCTTGCCCTTGTTACGTTTCGCAATCTGCTCGATGTGAGGCAGGCTCGCAAGGCACGGTCCGCAATGAACGCCCCATGCCTCGATGACGACTGCCTTCCCTTTCGCATCGGCAAGCGTCACTTCCGGGCCGGTGATGTAGGTGCCGAGCTTAAATTGATCGAGGGTATGGGCAGGGGTTGCCTCAGTTTTCTTTAGGTCGGCGGCGCAGAGCGTGCCGCAAGAGAAGAGGACGATGAATCCGAGTCCGGCAAGAAATGTTTTCATAATGCCGGTGAGTGTGCCGCCTTGAGTGGTTCATCGCAAGTGCTCTGTTTGCTATGAAATGAATATTTGGGATGACGAGCTGGACAGTCACGGAACGTAGCGCGGGAACAGGACGTGAGGTGTGTGGCTGTGTGTGAAATTTAGGCAAAACACTCAGATGGATGACTTGCCGATGGCGAGCGGAGAATCAGAAGTTCGTGTTTCCCTCACATTGGGACAGACACAATCAGACGCGGCCAGGACCCGCGTCCCGATGAGTGGCCCCTGCGCGAAGAGCTTTCCGAAGTCGCCAAACGCTGGGACTTGAATCCCGAGTGAGCGTGGTGAAAAAAGTAGGTGATGCGTCCCGCTTCACTCATTTCCCAAGCAACGCAAAGCATGTGTCATTTTCGAACAAGAACGACAAGACTTCGCGCAACATCTGCCGAGACATAGGGTCAAGCATGATAAATAATTGTCCACCAAATCGGTTCGCCCGAGTTTAGAGGCAAGGGCCAACTAAAAATTCAATTGCATCACAAAACTCCTACTCACCTAAAATCAATGCACGCTTCCTATCTCGCCCTTGCGCTGCTCGCCGGTGTCACCCTGCTGCAAGCTGGCACGTCCGTCTCGCCCGCTGATAAGAATCCCGCCCCTGCACAACCCGCAGAAACTTTTGGTGGATCTCTTCTGGAACGCTCCAAGCTGACGGGCGATTGGGGTGGTTTCCGCGACGACCTCGCGAAGCACGGCCTCACGATCGACCTTGACGGGCTTTACACGTTTCAAGGTGTGGCCAGCGGGGACACAGGGCACGGCAACAGCACTGGCAACTTGTTCTTTGGTGACGTTGCCATAAA
>JAIOQF010000279.1 GCA_021413535.1 Verrucomicrobiota bacterium | reverse complement strand
GTCGCTGAATGTCGAGCCACTGCGAATCAATAAGAACGACCTGAAGTTTATCACGCAGGAGTTTCATCGGCGGATTCAGAAATCACGACTGACGCCCGGCGATGTCGTTATTGTCCGAACAGGCAAGCCCGGCGCATGTTCTGTCGTGCCCGATTGGCTCACCGACGCCAACTGCTCCGACCTCGTCATCGTCCGTTGCGGGAAGCAACTCAACAACCGCTTCCTCGCCTACTACGTCAACACGGTGGCATCGGGCCATGTCGCAGCCCATCTCGTGGGCGCTGTGCAGCAGCATTTCAATGTAGGTTCGGCGCGCACTTTGCGGCTCAGCCTCCCACCCCTCACCGAGCAAAAAGCCATCGCGGCTGTGCTTGGGGCGCTGGACGACAAGATCGAGTTGAACCGGCGGATGAACGCGACCCTGGAGGCGATGGCGCGGGCGCTGTTCCAGAGCTGGTTCGTGGATTTCGACCCCGTCCGCGCCAAACTCGACGGCCGCCCCCCCGCCGCCCTCGACACCTCCACCGCCGCCCTCTTCCCCGAGCACTTGGAAGACTCACCACTCGGCCACATTCCGAAAGGTTGGACGGCAAAACGCTTGCCCGACGCCATCGAAGTGAATCCGCGCCGCACGTTGAAGGGCGGAACCATCGCGCCCTACCTCGACATGAAGAACCTGCCAACGCAGGGCCATTCCGCCGAGGAAGTCATCGACCGCGAGTTCAGCTCCGGAACCAAGTTCCAAAACGGCGACACGCTCCTCGCCCGCATCACTCCCTGCTTGGAGAATGGCAAGACCGGCTACGTCGATTTTCTCGAAGACGGCCAAGTCGGCTGGGGCTCCACCGAATACATCATCCTCTCGCCGAAGCCGCCGCTCCCGCCGCAGTTCGGCTACCTCCTCGCCCGCTCCGACGCGCTGCGCACCCACGCCATCCAGAACATGACCGGCACCAGCGGACGACAGCGCGTCCCCTCAGAGTGCTTCAACACTTTCTGGCTCGCCGTCCCGCCGCCCGACATCGCCCGCCGCTTCGACGAACTCACGGCGCCACTGATGGCGAAAATCAAAGCCGCCGAAGCTGCTGAGCGGGGAACTCTCAACCATTTCCCCAAGTCAATGAACACCAAAGAGATCAACAGGGAATCAGGGCGCTACTTTAGTTCGCTTCTGCTGCCCAACTGGGCGGAACGATCGCAAGAAGACCAAGAAGACTATGGAGTTGATTGCGAGATTGAGCTCATGGCTCCTGAAGACAAGGCCACCGGCTTTATTTTCAAGGTTCAACTGAAAGGGACCGCGGCTGCTAAATACGATAAGTCAGGCCAGCTTGTGTATTCGGATGCATCGGTTGAGCGCTTCAAATACTACATCAGTGAACTGCGCATCCCTTTAGTATTTGTAGTCTGCGATGTAAAAACAGGAGATTGTTTTTGGGCAAGGGTTCAAGGCAACCGCCCATTGGAAGCTGATCTGAATGCCGCCGCTGCCAAAAAACAGGAGACGTTCACGATTAAGTTCCCACCAGCGCGGAAGCTTCTGAAAAACGAGGAATCGAGTGGTCAAATTGTCGAAGCAGTCGAATCGGCTTTGGATACGATCACGCTTAGAGGACTCCAATCAATATCCCCTGCCTCAGTGCGGGACCATATTGGTCATGACATTGAAGCCGCAGAAAAACAATTCCGATTGTTCGCTGGAATTGCCGCAACTGAGTCTATTCGGAAAATGGTCCAAAAGTTAAGCTTGGGATTGCTTCACGGATGCTTCGAATTGCCCGCCAAAAAGCCTGTGAGACGAGGATGAAGAGGTTTGTGCGCATTTTCACACGCGCAGCAAGGATGCAAATCAACGGGCGAATTGCGTTGGCACTTGCGGTGAGCGAGCAAGTTCAAGCGCGCCAAAAGGAAACTATGGCTGGGCCTATCACGCGCCTGCACCGTCTACAGGTGTCGGCGCTAGTATCCAAAGACTTTTTCAGACTACGAGATGCACTTTATCGATTGGGCGCAACGGGCCTGTTCTCAGTGATGCCGTATGCCCTCGCGGAAATGGCAGATGGTATCTTTCCAATTGTGGCGGCACTTAGGATTTTAGGACGCGCCGACTTGGCGGATGCGTATGTGAATGCGCTGTTCGATTTCCTCCCATTCTGCATTGGGGTGGTTCGGAGGTTTGAAGGCGGAAACGATATTGCCGAAATCCTGACCAGCTTGGGGTCGCGTTTTATCGGGTTGGCGGACACCTCGGATGGAAAGTCGATGCCAGAGCTTCTGAAGCGGTTTGAGCAAGCCTTGGAAGTTGAGCCCGCATTCGCATGCCTCGGTATCGTGCAGAGCAACTTGCGAAAGTTTGTCGTAAAGATCCAAGGGGACTCCCAGCGTCAGACGAAACCTTCGATGGATGAGCTTCGTGCATATTATGAGCAACAAGCAGCCGAACTCGGAATTGATTTGAACGACCCGCATGACCAATTCGCGGACATCGTTAGAATTGGCTTGGAGGACCTTGATCCGACGCGAGTAGTAAAGAACTGCGAGCACATCCATGTAATGACGACGACCTATGGGATGCCTGCTGAAATGCTCGGTCTCCCAACGGCTGGCTCGAAACGCGTTGTTTGCCTAAAGCACGGTCACTCGATCGAAACCCTGAGTCTTGACTCCGCCTACCAAACGTTTGCGAAGATATCTCCGTGGGCCAAGGATCAAATCTGCTGCGAAAACTGCCCGGACAAAGCACCTCATCCCGAAGGCTGGGAATGGACGCAAGAGTGGGAGACTCAGCAACACGCCAAGTATCAGGAACGCATTAAGAGCTATCAACCGAACGGTGAGCGTGATCATTTTAAAGCATGATTACGGAATCCATCGTCAAAGACGCCGCCCTCGAATGGTTCGGGGAGCTGGGCTATGCGGTCGGGCACGGACCGTACCTCGCGTCCGGTGAACCGGTGGCGAAGCGGGATTCGTTTTCTGAGGTGGTGCTTATGGAGCGGTTGCGCGAGGCCATCCGGCGACTAAACCCATTCACGCCATCCCGCACCCTCGTCACCCTGCGCGACACGCTGCTGCCGAAGCTGCTGAGCGGGGAGTTGAGCGTGGCGGATTACTCTTCAATTCAGGATTTTGCCACCTCACCGCCACACGTATGACAATCGACGATCAAAAAGAGCATTTCAGCTACGCCTATGCCCGGGCAGTCGGGGCGACCGCTGCAGTGGGCGTTGCAACCCCGGAAGTGGACGACGACAGCATTGACCTTGTGCTGTTTCAGAAAGCGACAGGAACTGTGTTCAGGTCGCCGCGGCTGGAACTTCAAGTGAAGTGCGCCGAACAGGGTGCGGTGACGGTTTCCCCCACGCATGTTCACTACCCGCTAAAACTGAAGAATTACAACGAGCTGAGAGCGGACGATGTATTGGTCCCCCGCATCCTCTTGGTAGTGCTGGTGCCCGACGTCCTAGGCGATTGGTTGGATTGGACGGCGCAAGAACTCGCCGTGCGCCGAGCGGGATATTGGCTCTCAATTCGTGGCATGCCTGCCACGCCAAATACTACGAACGTGACGGTTCACGTTCCGCTGGCGAACGAATTTTCTGTGGTTCAGCTCACAGCCATCATGCAACGTATCGGAAACGGACAACTGCCATGAAAGCAACAATTCGAGACCCAGAAATCCTTCGCACTGTCCGGCCATTGGAGGTTTTGGCGTATCTTCGGACACAAGGTTGGCAAGAGGCCCAACGAATGGAGCGCGGTGCGTTCTGGATAAAAACGGAAGGCTCGGTTACGCATGAAGTGCTTTTGCCGTTCGAAGCGCAAAGCCACGGCTACCTTCAGCGAATCGTGGAACTGCTCACTGTTCTTGAGGAGGCGGAATGCCGGTCTCAAATCGAGATTGTTGAAGACCTTTCATTCGCGAGCGCAGACATCATTCGTCCCCGCCTTCACGGCGCGTTCGACGACGGAACAATCTCCATCGAAGATGGAAAGGCCGCATACGAACATGCGAGAGCTCTTATGCTATCGGCCGCGTGTGCTGCTGTTGAACCACGAGAGCTCTATGCGAAACGCAAGCCTGAGCAGGCGATGAACTACCTTAACCATGCCCGTTTTGGGGTCCCGAAACGTGGGAGCTACATCTTAACGATCATCTCGCCAGTTAGCCCGAAACTCGTGGTGGACAAAGACCTCTTTGGAGAAGTTCACGCAGAGGAACCGTTCGAGCGCCGGACGGTTCGTATTTTGGCTCAAGCAATTGAGCAAGTCTCGATAGCGGGGCGCGAAACCGCTGCCACGGGCGACTTTACCCCTATGAAGAGAGCGGTAGCCCGCGGGGTGAGCGCGAATCTTTGCGATGCCTTGGTCGCGCTTCATTATTGCAGCGGCGAAAAGGGAGTGGATTTTCGGTTCACGTGGGCTCCGTCGCGGGGTGTGCCCGATAACACGAAGTCTCTTGTCAGTATTCCAACCGACTTGGTGCCTATTCTCGAAGAAGCGTCGCGAATCTTCCGCGAAACTGGAACGCAGGACGACGTCGAGGTTCTTGGAACCGTCCACAAACTAGAACACCAAGCGGGAAGCCGTGGAAAGGTAACGATCACTGGCTCAGCAGATGGGGTCCCCCGAACCGTCCGGATCGAACTTTCTGGAGCAGAGCACTCACTTGCCGTCCGGTCTTACGAGGAGAGAATACCGATTTCATGTCGGGGCGAGCTGTTAAAGGATGGGCGTTCTTGGACGCTAAAAAATCCCAGAGACGTCGTCCTGTTGGAAACTGCCGCTGAAGAATAAAGGTGAACGTCTCCTAGCCATGACCCTCAACGAATCCATCGTCGAAGACGCCGCCCTCGAATGGTTCGGGGAGTTGAGCTATGCGGTCGGGCACGGGCCGCATCTCGCGCCCGGTGAACCGGCGGCGGAGCGGGATTCGTTTTCTGAGGTGGTGCTGGTGGGTCGCTTGCGCGAGGCCATCCAGCGGCTGAATCCAGACATTCCGGATGACGCGCGGGAAGAGGCGTTGCGCAAAGTGCTGCGGGTTGGGACGCCTTCACTCACGCAGACGAACCGCGCCTTTCACCGGCTGCTGCGCGATGGCGTGCCGGTGGAATATCCGAGGCCCGATGGCAGCATCGCGGGCGATCATGTGCGGTTAGTGCATTTCGACGATGTGCGGGCGAACGACTGGCTGGCGGTGAACCAGTTCACAGTGATCGAGGGGCAGCACAACCGACGGCCTGACATCGTGGTTTTCCTGAACGGGCTGCCGCTGGGCCTGATCGAGTTGAAGAATGCGGCGGATGAAGATGCGACGATCTGGAGCGCCTACGCCCAACTCCAGACCTACAAGGCGGAGATTGCCTCATTGCTGCATTACAACGCGGCGTTGGTGGTATCGGACGGATTGCAGGCGCGTATAGGTTCCGTCACGGCGAATCAAGAATGGTTCAAAGTCTGGCGCACTATTGATGGCGAGGGTGACGCGCCGAAGACGGCGCTTGAACTCGAAGTGCTCGTGCGCGGAGTATTCGAGCGGCAGCGGTTCCTCGACCTGCTCCAGCATTTCATCGTCTTCGAGGAGAACCCGGACACCGGAGCCATCCACAAAATCATCGCAGGCTACCATCAGTTTCACGCGGTGAACGCGGCAGTGGAAGAAACGGTGCGCGCCAGCGGCATGATCGAGAGTGGCGGGCAAATGGAGGAGCTGGGCACCTATTGGGCTGGCCGGATGCATGGAGGCAAGCCGGGCGACCGTCGTGCGGGCGTGGTCTGGCATACACAGGGCAGCGGCAAGAGCTTCACCATTCTGTTCTTCGCTGCGCGGGTTATTCGCGAGAGCGTAATGCAGAATCCAACACTGGTGGTGCTGACGGACCGCAACGATCTCGACGACCAGCTCTTCGGCCAGTTCCAGCGTTGCCATGACATCCTCGGCCAGACCCCGGTGCAGGCCGCGAACCGCGAAAAGCTGCGCGAGCTGCTGGCTGTGGCGAGCGGCGGCGTGGTCTTCACCACGATCCAGAAATTTCTCCCGGAGAAAGGCGAGAAGATGCCCTGCCTGAGCGAGCGGCGGAACATCATTGTCATCGCCGATGAAGCGCACCGCAGCCAATACGATCTCATCGACGGCCTGGCCCGGCACATGCGCGATGCGCTACCGCAGGCGTCGTTCATCGGATTCACCGGCACGCCCATCGAGAAGACGGACGCGAACACGCGGGCGGTCTTCGGCGATTACATTTCCATCTACGACATCCAGCGTGCCGTCGCCGATAAGGCCACGGTGCCGATCTACTACGAGAGCCGCATCGCCAAGCTGGGCTTAAACGCCAGCGAGATGCCGAAGATCGACGCGGAGTTTGAGGAGATCACTGAAGGCGAGGAGCTGACTAAAAAGGAAAAGCTCAAGACCAAGTGGGCCGCACTGGAGGCGCTAGTGGGTGATCCGAAGCGCATCGCCCTCATTGCAGCCGATCTTGTGACTCACTTCGAGAAGCGCGTGGAAGCGATGGACGGTAAGGCGATGATCGTCTGCATGAGCCGCCGCATCTGCGCGGACCTCTACAACGCACTCATCAAACTGCGCCCCGACTGGGCCATCGCCAAGGACGACGACGCTGAAGCCGAAAAAGGAAAAAATGTGGTGAAGGTAGTGATGACGGGCAGCGCCGAAGACGGCCCCGACTGGCAACCCCATATCCGCAACAAGGAAAAACGCCGCAAGCTCGCAAACCGTTTCAAGGACCCCAAGGACCCGTTCCGCATCGTCATCGTGCGCGACATGTGGCTCACCGGCTTCGATGCGCCCTGCCTGCACACGATGTATGCCGACAAGCCCATGCAGGGCCACGGCCTCATGCAGGCCATCGCCCGGGTGAACCGCGTCTTCCGCGACAAGCCCGGCGGCTTGGTGGTGGATTACCTCGGCCTCGCAGATCAACTCAAGCACGCCCTCGCCACTTACACCGAGAGCGGCGGTCAGGGCAACCCGACCTACGACACCGCGCAGGCCATCGCGGTGATGCTGGAGAAGCACGGCATTGCATCTGACATGCTGCACGGCTTCAACTGGGACAAATGGACCACCGGCAAACCAGCCGAACGTCTCGCCCTCATTCCCGCCGGGCAAGAGCACATCCTCGAACAAGAGCATGGCAAGAAGCGGTTCGTGCAGGTGGTGACGGACCTGTCTCGGGCCTTCGCGCTATGCGCTGCGAGCGATGAAGCGACGGCGATCCGCGACGATGTCTCGTTCTTCCAAGCATTGCAGGCGGCACTGGGCAAACAGAGCACGGGGAGCAAGAAGACCCCAGAACAGATCGATGCGGCCGTGCGCCAGCTTGTGTCGAAGGCCATTACCACCGATGGACAGGTCATCGACGTTTTCACCGCCGCTGGACTACCCAAGCCGGACATCAGTATCCTGAGCGACGAGTTCCTCGCTGAAGTGCGTGGACTCAAGCACAAGAACGTCGCCGCCGAGTTGCTGGAGAAATTACTCAAGGACGAACTCAAGGCTCGCTCAAAGCGCAACCTCGTCCAGAGCCAGCTTTTCAGCGAGAGGCTCAAGAAGACCCTGAACGCCTACCACAACCGCGCCATCTCGACGATGCAGGTGCTGGAAGAACTCATCAAGCTCGCCAAGGAAATGGACGCAGCCACAAAGCGCGGGGTGGACCTCGGACTGACCGATGATGAGGTGGCCTTTTACGACGCGCTGGCGGCGAACCAATCCGCGCTGGAGGCGATGGGTGATGACAAGCTGCGGCTCATTGCGGCGGAGCTGATCTCTCAAGTCCGCAAGAGCGTGACGATCGACTGGACTCTGCGTGAGAGTGCCCGGGCGAAGATTCGCGTGATGGTGAAGCGTATTCTGAATCGTTACGGTTATCCTCCAGACTTGCAGGAGGAGGCCGTGAAGACGGTGCTGATGCAGGCGGAGCTGCTGTGCGCGGACTGGGCGTGAGCCGAACAGTGCCGCTTGCCAGTCATGGTTTCAAGGTCGGCTTTATGATCGCTATCGCACTTTCGAGGGTCTTATCAATGCCTTCTGCGTCCATCAAAAACAGATTCTTCTGTTCATTCACTATCCAATACTCATTAATGTCATTCGCCTTCATCGGACGGAGAATTACACGGTTGCCTTGGATTTTTGCAGTGACGAGTTCATCAGAGGCAACTTCATTGCGGACTGTGCGTAGCATTCTCAACCCGTCTTTGCTGCGGTATAGGGTGTAAAAAAAATAGGCGGCACCATAATACTCCCACTGCCCGACAATTTCGACGGATAGTTTTGGAGGCATCGTCCCTATCGGACTCCCATTGATGTGAATCTCTAGTTTGGCATTTGGGTCATACTGGAACCATTTGCCATCATATTTGTGATCGAAAAGAGTCATTGCCCACGACATCGACTTAGCTTCTTGTTCAGGTAGGTAGAAGTAAATTCGGGTGGCGTTGAACCTCTTTGCTCTTGATTTAACATCCTCTGAAATCAATTTCAGGTCATCCTCAGATACCTTTTCTTGAAGGCGAACGTGAGCTTTTCTCCATGCGGCCAATTCGGTATCTTCGGAGATGATCGTATAAGGGGGCAGTTTACGGTCAGAAATGGGCGCACTCTTTGGTTCTTCCGCAGACGCATTGATGAATCCGAGAATGCAAAAGCACAGCGCAAGTCCAAAACCGAGAAGGAACTGTCCGCGATTGCTGCATGAACGCACGGCAAGTAGAGGGATAAAGCACAGGCGTAATCTCATGTTGGGATTTTAATCCCAGCGCGCAAAGCGTCAATGTGGGACTGTTACCCACATGCGCGAATGGAAGTGTGCAACTGATAGAAACTCGACGCCAGTAGGGGCAGGGCAAACATTCGTCAATGGACGAGCTTCTTGCGTTCATCCTCGATCGTTCTCAAGAACTGGCCGAGTTTCTTTAGATTAGCAGCATGACCGCCTTTAAACGCATTACGGGCGCTCTTGGCTTTGCCTTCAGCCGTCCTCGGGCCGGTGGACTTTAGCCACGGTTTCCAGTCTTGGATGCGTTGGGCTTGGCGGCTGCGTTGGGGTTCAGAGGTCATCTGTTTACGGGTGCGCGTGCGCGGGGAAGAATTTTGCTTTTCGACGAACGAACTATCTCCTCCCGGGGAGCTTCAAGTGCGGGTGGGGAAGACGGTGCCCTTGCCCGTGACAACCGCTTGGAAGCCGGGATGTTGCTGACGATTTGCTGCTCGGCAACGTTCAACTGTTTGGCGAAGACGACGGGGTTTTTCAGAGCCGCCAGCGTCTCAAGCGTCCGCGAACTTTGGGACTGTGCGCGCAGGGCAAGACGCATAAGCTGCTCAAATCTGCTGGTATCCATGTTTGCCATCGCCGTTCTCAGGAGATTGTGGAATAAGAAGTCCAGAGTCATGGCCTGCGTAATGGCAATGCTCTCTGGGCCTGTCAGGTCGCCGTTGTTCACGGCGTTGGAAGCGTTGTGCAGGCTCGTCAGCAGTGCGCCGATGTCAGTGGTGCCGGGTTCACAGAGCGATCCAAAAATTGTCTGCGCGGCGCAAAATTCTGGCATCGAGGCTAGTTTGGACAACTTCGCTTTCCACTCCAAATCTTCGTTTTCTTCGAGACTGGGAATTGCAGGCTTAGGTTGCTGGGGTTGGGGCTGGGCTGTTGTCATAGTGTTCACGGGGTTAAATTAAAGCCGCATGGGGATCGGCGCGTCTGGTGCGGGGTCTGTGCAATGGCGGCAGTGATAATGGCGGCACGCTATATATAGCGTTGCCACCATCATCGCGGCCCGCATCAGCCCTGCCATCTCGGCAGTGATTCCGGCAATGAATTTGCTTGCCAATATTGCTGCCAAAATCACTCTCATGCTGCGGCCCATTGGTGGTTTTCTGGTTGTTCAAAACGGGCAAGCCAGACCTCTGGCTTCTTCTTCTGGCGCGGCTTCTCCCATTCAAAGAGGGTTTCTTCAGCCAGCGCGATACTCAGAAGGTTGCGTAATTTTTTCTCGCCGAAACCCGCCGCGTTCGCGGCCATCATCACCTTAGCCTTAGGCGCAGGTCTCGACTCCGGCACATGCTTTAGCAAGTCCTCGATGGTTGGCCCTGTCTCAGCTCCAGCATCAGAGCCACTATCAAGACTCTCGACCCACCAGAAGCCTAGAGAGCTGTGGCAATGCTCGATATGCTTAACGTAAATCCGTGTGCCCGCATCATCCTGCCATCCGAGACGCCCACCACGTTTAGCGGCGTGCAGGCGGTAGCGACCTTTGCCCCTTGCTTCTAGCACCAGCACGGCCCGCGCCCAGTTCGCCCACTCCGCACTCCCTGCGCCAGCATAGGCATCCACGTTTGTTGTGCGGCGTCCCCCGGGCTTCGCGGCCTGTGGCTTCGTGGTGTGATGAACGACGATGCAGGCGCAGTTGTGTTTGGTCAGGAGCGGATTGATGCCACGGCGGCAGAAGTTTCCGATGGCTTCACTGGCGTTGGTGTCGCCCGGCACGTAAGCAAAGGCGGGGTCGATCCAAAGAATGTCAGGCTTGATGGTGCCCAGCTTCTTATCGACATGAGACAGCCATGCCTCGCCCGCCAGATGGTTCACCGAGATAACATGGACATTGTGCCGGGCTTGATCGCTTTCGGCATCGGTGAAGTCGAGACCTGCCAGCACACCATCGCGCATCTCTGTCAGGTCACCGTCGTCATTCTCAGCTTGCACCAGCAGCACCTTGAGCGCCCGCGCAGACTTAATGCCGAAACACTCACGCCCGCAGGCAAATGCCAACATCATCTGCATAGATAGACTTGACTTACCTTCGCCTGTCGGGCCAACCATAAGCAGACTGCCACCACGGCAAAGGTAACGACATACCAGAAGTTCGTTCGGATCGTCGTGCGGCGAGCATTGGAGGTCGAAAAGTGGAACAGCCAAAAGTTCATCACCGCCCAATGCCTGATCTAGTTTCTCAGCCTGCTCGCGGAGGAACGCGGGCAGTTCATTACGCACAGAGTCTGAATTTCCGGCGCGGATGCGATTTTGAATATCAAGGATGGTCGTCCAGAGCTTTCGCTCGTTGGTTGCCTTACTGACGGCATCCCGGCATTGCTTGACGAGCGGGGCGAGAGACGCAGACGCGGATGCTTCCCCCTGAACGTCGAACACCAGCTTCTCAAGTGTCTCTTTGTTATCCATCATGCGGACGGCACTCGAAACAGTTACCAGTTCCACGACCGCACCATCAGCAGCAAGTCGAGTGATTAGGCGACCAAGATCGGCGTGAACCGGATTATAGAACTCAAGTCCGGCGACGGCATCGGGGTTGCCGTTAAGTCCGGCAGAAAGGAGCCATCGCTCATCATCCGGTGCAGAACAGGACAGTGGAAGATTGTTGTTCATGGATGCAGAAGTTGCTGATATGACATCTCGGCGTTGATTGATTGCTTTATCGCAAAGCATGGGTCTCTCATTCACCTGCGCCGTTGATGCGACGCTTTGCGATCGCCTCAAGCACTTCTCGCTTCGAGAATCTTAGGCAGCGCGCTCCCAGTTTATAGACTGGCAGCCATGATGCGGCCCACCGATAAACGGTTTTGGGCTCGATCTTTATAAGATCGGCGATTTCGGGCAGGGTTTGGAGATCATCAGGTAACCGGGCTGGAGTAGTAATTCTTTTCATGAAGAAAGACTACTGATTCTGGCCTCTGCATTGTTTTACGCAGGGTCTACACCCGTTTGAGTCGGGGTTTGCAGGATGTGCACTCAGGTAGTGCAGGGTCTGACCAGAAAATCACAGGGTTCGCGAAGCAAACTCGCGGGGTATGCAATTTTTGAACGACTTATGACGCGGAAGGCAGTCAAGCCCAAAAGTATATCAAAGTGATCTTTTTTTATTTATTACCCTCTTGAGCGCCCTTTTTGCCCACGTCTTCGCGGATTACGACAGATTCTTTTTCTTGTTCGCCATCGAGGCATAAGTCTGATCGCTGGGAACATTCCGCTCGTCAGCCACGGCCTTCGTTTTCTTTTTCTCTAGGCCAATTTTACCTGATTCACTTAGCACGCTATGCCGGATTTCCTTGTGATAATCCATCCAGTTAAATTGTACCATAATAATAACCACATCCAAGTTTATTTCCTCTGTCTCAATCTCGAATGGCCCATACTTCTTGGTGTAGAAATCTATGAATGCCTTAACCACGCTTTTTGTCATTCGAGGATTATTCGCTGCCATCTTCACTGACTTTTCCAACAGTAATGCCGTTGGCACAGGTTTCCCTGCTGGTGAAAGCTCCGCAGCTAATGCCTTCGCTTTTGCTGCCATATCAGGAGTAGGGTTCCCCGCCCTCCGCTGATAGTCCTCAAGGCGCGCTAAAGCTATTTCACCCGCATTCTCTGGCTCGACTCCACGCGCTTCATCTAGAAGTATGCGGGCGCGTTCAACAGCAGTTTCTACCAGAAGTTCAAAGGGCGTGGCATGATGCATTTTGGATTGCGTCGGACGCAAAGTCCTTTGCAATTCTTCACGAATCTGGATGTAATCCATGTTTTGCCATCCTTCCGGTAACTCCAATCTTGGCAGGAATTGAGCGGCAAGTGTGGCGATTGCCAAAGCATCAGGTTTATGCGGTTTTGCGGGCATGGTTTTCAAATTGAATAAT
>JAIOQF010000274.1 GCA_021413535.1 Verrucomicrobiota bacterium | reverse complement strand
TAATAATCAGAAAAGCGCCAAAAACATAGATGACCCAGGCAAATTTTGTGATGAGCACGGTGCCCGCGACGATCATGATGGCCCGCAGGACGAGTGCGCCCAGGATGCCCCAAAAGAGCACCCGGTGCTGGTAGATCGGCGGCACTGCGAAATAGGAGAAGAGCATGGCGAAGATGAAGATGTTGTCCACGCTCAGCGAGTATTCGATGACGTAGCCAGTGGTGAACTCCAGAGCCTTCTGCGCGCCAGCGTAATACCACACGCCCATGTTGAAAAGCATGGCCAGGGTGACCCACGTGATCGTCCAGGCCATGGCTTCGCGAAACTGAACGACGTGCGCATGGCGATGAAACACGCCGAGATCGAGAGCAAGCATTAAGAGGACGAAGACGTTGAAACCGATCCAGAGCCAGAGGTTGTCAATCATGAGAGGTGTTTGTAGTAGGTGGCTTCTTTATCAAACCGGGTTAGCTGAAAATATTTTTAGTGTGGCCTGTCCCGTCAGCGCAATCCGATGCGCCGACGGGCCTGTTCCAAGCGGGAACCTTGCTTCTTGCTTCTACGCTTATTGGGAAACTCGCAGCACGGGTGTGCGGCTCTTCTGCCGTTTCTGCCGTCGGGTGGCACGAGTCCCAATTTTTCCACGCAGCCCCCCCATCAGCTTGTGAAAGGCGGCTTGCAGCGTGTGATCACATCCTTCGGCAAAGACGTCAGGTCCAGGCGTGACTAGATGAGCCTTCACCTGGAAGGCGGGGCTAGCTTCGTCGTCGTGGGCAAGGGTGATGTTGGCCTCGTCAATCTGGAGCACAGGTTGAAGCGAGATGATTTGCTCTTCCACCCACGAATCTAGTTGAGTTGTGGAACGCACATTCTTGTGTTGCAGAGTCATTTTCATTTTAGGTATCGGTTGGTTTGGGTTGCGGTTTCTTGACTACTCACGTGAGCGACCGCCCGTGAGAAATGGCAGCAGATGCCAGATGAAATATCCGAGCGAGGTGATGAAGGCGGCCACATAAGTCCAGGCAGCGGCATCGAGCACTTTCTTCACGCCCTCGGCTTCTTCGCCCGGCGCGATGAATCCAGTCTCGGCCAGCACATACTTGGCGCGGCGTGAAGCATCGAACTCGACGGGAAGCGTGATGAGGTTGAACAGCATGATGACACCCCATGCGACCGCCATGAAGATTGCCCCGGTCATAGGCTGGATGATTCCAGTAAACATGCCGATCAAGGGCAGCCACATCACAATCTGGTTCGCATAGTTCGTCACACCCACCGCTGCCATGCGCCAGTGAAGCGGCGCATAGGCCCGCGCGTGCTGGATGGCGTGGCCGCATTCGTGCGCCGCCACCCCGAGCGCAGCGGGAGTGCGCCCGAAGTAGTTGGCCTCGGAGAGGACCAAACGCTTGTGTGTCGGATCGTAGTGATCGCCCAGCATCTCGTTGTGATGCACGATTTCCACGTCGCTGATGCCGGCCATTTGTAGAATGCGACTGGCGGCCTCGCCGCCGGTGAGGCCGGAGGCGACGGTGCCCTGATTGTAACGATTGTAGACGGATTTGACCCTGGCGGCAGCCCAAAGGGACAGCGCCATCGTCGCGATGAAGAGTATCCAGAAGGTCATGGTGGTTTTGTTTTGCTGTTGGTTTATCTCCGCGCCGCTGCAAGTTGCGCCTCACCCGAGGCGACGATGCAGCAGTGCTTGGACGCATGGATAATGATGCATGCGGGCGGAACGACGAGTATGCAGTTCCGATTGAACCCATAGGTTTTCCCGAATAGTCTGTCTCCCTATGGACTGGCTCAACTTTCACCACCTGCGCTACTTCTGGGCGACCGCAAAGGAAGGCAGCCTCGCGCGCGCGGCGGCCAGGCTCCACGTCTCCCAGCCTTCGATCTCCGAGCAGATCCACGAGCTTGAACAGTCTCTCGGCGAGAAACTATTCCGCCGCAAAGGGCGAAACAATGTGCTGACCGACGCCGGACAGATCGTCTTCGGCTATGCGGAACAGATTTTTGCACTCAGTCGTGAGATGACCAACGCCGTGAGGCAAGGACCGGCGGCGAAAATGCAGCGCCTCTACGTTGGCGTGACGGATTCACTGCCGAAACTGGTCACCAATGAAATCCTCAAGCCCGTCTTTTCGATGACGCAGACGGCTCACGTCATCTGCCGCGAAGGTAAAATGGAGGATCTGCTCGCGCAGTTGGCCGCACACCGTCTCGACATTATTCTGTCTGACGAACCCGCATCCAGCAGCACGAACTTCAAGACCTTTAATCATTTGCTCGGTGAAACTGGAATCGCCATTTGCGCGGAGAAGAAACTCGGCGCCAGGCTGAAACGAGGCTTTCCAAAATCACTCAACGGAGCGCCCGCGCTGCTGCCGGCTGACAACTCGACCCTGCGGCGGGCGCTCGACACCTGGTTCCGCGAGCAGCACATCGAACCGCAAATCGTGGCCGAGTTTGAGGATCTTGCGCTCCTGAAGCTCATGGCAGCGGAGGGACGCGGATTCATCGCCTTTCCCGCAGTGGCACTGAGCGATGCCGTGGCGCAATATAATTACATGTTGATTGGCAAGGTGGAAAAGTGCCGCGTTCAGTTTCATGCGATCACGGCCGAGAGACGAATCGAACATCCCGCCGTGCGGCTGATCACGAGCAAGGCTCGTGTTATGTTGCGCGGGTGAGTGACAAACACCACGCGAAATGAACCCCGTGCTGACCCGATGCACAATTCTTGCATCCACGATGACCAGATCAAACGTTTTTAGGGCAAGTGACTGTTTCCAAGACTCTATTCATCTCCCTAATTTTACTTACGCTCCTTCCGACTGCCAGGCTTTGTGCTGCATTCAGTTTTGACATCGAATCCGGTGCGGTTTGGAATACATCGAACAAGGTCCAGATCCCTTCGAGCACGGGAACTCGCTTTTCACTTACGGACGAACTGAAATCGGACCCCGCTGCATTCGTTCGATTCCGCGGGACCTGGCAGATCAACGACCGCCACTCGCTGTCGGTTCTCTACGCACCCCTTCGCGTGGATTCCTCCGGCGAACTTTTCGACGATACTTCGTTCGCAGGTTCGCTCTTTCGCGGCGGAGTGCCGACTGAGGGCGACTATCGTTTCGATTCCTACCGGCTGACCTATCGTTATAACCTCGTCAGAACCGAAGACATCACCTTCGGACTGGGCATCACGGCCAACGTTCGCGATGCCGAGATCGGCTTGAGTCAGCGCGGGGTCTCTGCGCATGACGACAACACAGGCATCGTGCCCCTGGTGAATTTTCGCTTGGAGTGGAAGCTGACGCCGCAATGGAGTTTTCTCACTGAGGGGGATGCTCTTTTCTCCGGTCGCGGGCGACTGGAGGACGTCTTGGTCGCGCTCCAGTGGCAGGCCAGTGAGTCGCTAGCCTTGAGGCTGGGTTACCGCCTCCTCGAGGGCGGCGCTGACAGCGACACCGTCTACAATTTTGCGTTGTTCAATTATCTGTCAGCCGGGCTCACCTGGCGGTTCTAAGTAATTGTCATTCTTGGTTCTCAATGTGCCGCTAATGGGGCCACGGTCAAAACTGGGTAAGAGCCATCTCCAACATGGTTCCAGCGCGCTCTCGCATCAGATCGTGATATTCGTGAGGATTTCAGTCATAGGCCCATTTTTATCACTGTTGATGCCGCCACCGTTTCCAAGTTTTACTTATTGCTTGGCGGCAACAGATAGAGAGTCATGGCAAAGATCAGGTAAACCATCAGCACCAGCACGCCGACGAACCAGGCGGAGCGGCCGCTGTTGGTCACCAGTGATGCGGTGAGCGATGCGATGAGCATCATCACCACCGCGCCCGGCCAGAACTGCAAGTCCATCGGCACTGGACCCAAGAAGTAGCTGAGCAACACCAGCACCGGCGCCACAAAAAGAGCAATCTGCGACGCGCTTCCAAGGGCGATGCCCACACTCAAGTCCAGCCGGTTTTTGCGCGCACCGGAAAATGCCGACGCCATCTCCGCCGCCGCGCCCACAAGCGCCACCACGATGAACCCCACAAACGCTTGCGTCATCCCGAACGACACCGCGGCTTCCTGCACCGACTCGACGAAGATTTCACTGACCAGCGCCACGAGTAACGTAACGCCCGCGAGAGTCGCCAGTGCCAGTCGGATCGGCCACGGCTCCTCGCCTTCCTCCCCGTGCGACTCACTGCCGAAAAGTTCGCGATGCGTCTTGAGAGAAAACAACATGCCAAGGCCGTAGGCGATGATGAGCAGCACGGCGAGCCCAACGCTCAGCTTGTTAGTGAAAGCCGCGCCCGCCGTGGAATCAGCGTCCGCGATGGCTGACGGGACGAGCAGCGCGATCGTGGCGAGAAAGAGCAGCCCGGCCTGCATGCGCGCTCCCACCCGGTTGAATTCCTGCGTGTGATGCTTGAGCCCGCCCAGGAGAAACGACGCACCGAGCATGAACAGGGTGTTGGTGACGATAGCGCCGGCGATGGAGGCTTTTACCAGCGTGTATTCGCCAGCGCGCAACGCCGCTAGCGCGATGACCAGCTCGGTAAGGTTACCAAGTGTCGCATTGAGCAGGCCGCCGACTGCATCGCCAGTCTTGGCCGCCACGGATTCCGTGGCGTGACTCAGCAGCGTCGCCAGCGGCACGATCGCGAGAATGGAAAGCACAAAGAGCATCGTGTGTGCATCGGGCCGCAGCTTTACGGCGATGAACACGACAGGCACAAAAGCCAGCAGCCAGAGCAGCGGATTGCCACGGATTTCTTTCAGCAGAGTTTTCATCGCTTCATGAGGTGGGGTCGTGTTTGTCGTTAATGCCGAAGATCCGTGAAAAAATGGCAAAGAACATCCCTGTGGACAAGCCGCACATGAGGATGCCCGTAAGCGCTTCGACGCCGCCAACAAGACGCCATTCCTCGGGCAGCACGACATCGCCATAGCCGGTGGTCGTGTAAGTCACGGCGCTGAAATAGAATGCTGTCGCCAGATCCGGCATCGCCCCGTTCCATGCATAATTGAAGGCCCACAAGGCGATCTGGAGCAGGTGCAGCAGGAGCGTCCAACCTGCCGCACGAATAAGCATCCATGTCGCGCGCCAAAAGCGGCCTTCGACCGCCGTCACCCGCGTTTTCATCAAGCGAAATGCCGCTATCAAACCCATCGCGTGAATGGTCACGCAGAGCGCCATCAGGCACCATGCGATGAGGAGTTTCGAAAGCATCGGCGTTGCGCGGAAATCGTTCCATTGATAAAGAAGTCAAGCTCGGGTTTTGCGATGAAGACGGAATTGGAACCACGTGTAGGCTGTTCGTTGTGAAAGGACGCGCATCACTTGTCCATGCAGATGAAAATGCTTGTCGATTTCAACAGGTGCCCGAAGACTTTGGCGGTAGCTTTCTATTTTCAAAACAACAATCAGGACATCATGAAACACCAACTTCTCCTGTTGATTCCGCTGCTGGGTGCCGGTTGTGCCCATCCTTCACACGTCCGTCAGGTCACCACGGCGGAAGGCAAGCCCGCGTTCATCCATGTTCACGATGATGATGCTGAAATGAACCGGGCCGTGAAGAAGGCGCGCAAGACGGTGGGCGAGTTCATCGCCGCAGTCCAGCACCCGACGACAACGCAACGGGACTTTGAGGTCAAGAAACCGTTCATTTATAAGGGGGGCTTGGAGCACATCTGGCTTTCTGACATCGAATTTCATGGCGGTCATTTTCACGGGAGGGTGAACAACAGGCCAAATCATCTTCCCGATGTGAAACTGGGCGATTGTGTATCGGTGAACGTGAATGAAATCACGGACTGGGCCTATGTGGACAAGGACATGCTCGTCGGCGGTTACACGATCCGGATTCTCGTCAAAGATCTTACCCCTGAACAAAAGAAGATCTTTGAATCAGAGGCAAATTATCACGTCACCAAGGAATAACCCGCTCCTGGTCCTGCGCCGACTGAGGGAGCCATCTCTACTCACCCCATGAAAACGAATCAAAAACTGCTGCTCACAGTCGCTGCTTTTAGCATGTTGATCTTAAGCGGCTGCATGGTTCCCTATGATGACGTCGGTTATTACGGCCCATATGATGGACCTTACTACGGGAGTTACGGCCCCTATTTGGGAGGCTACTACGGGGGCTACTACGGCTACATCGTGGACGGCCATCATTACCGAAATTATTCCGGCGATCACCATCTTCACGGGTATGGCTATGGCAACTACCACGGCGGTTCGTCCCATGAAAAATCGCACCACGAAAGCTCATCGGGAAGAAGTTCGTCCCACGGAAAATACTCAGGTGGAAAAGGACATCATTAAATTTTGGACCGCGTAGTGACGGCACTCCCGACGTGTCACGCTGCACAATCCCAGTACTCCCCAACGGCTAGAATTCCGTCATTCCTTGCATGATGTCATCGTGCAGGGGTCGGGAAGATGATTCTCAATAAGAAAATACATAAGCTTTTCTAGCAGAGTCGTCTGAGGCACAGCCTTCAAGTTAGAACTCTCAGTTAAGCCAGAATTTCGGCCATCGGCAGCCGATGAAGATTTGACCAAGGCCGAACCAGATTCACAAAATACGCGCAGCACCCAGAGTTAAAAACCATCTACTCTTTAAACTTGTCATTTCTCCGCGCCCACACCAATGCCCAATCACTTCTTGCGCGCACCCCTCGAGACCCTGCTGCGCAATAATCTGGAATGTGACATATCCGTCTTGCAATGCACCGCCGCAACGTCCACTAAATCCATGTTATGAAATCCCTCAGATCTCTCGCTGCTGACATGAGATTCATTCATCTAGTCACCCTCCTGGCCTCTGCCACGCTTGCTTCATGCAAGAAACCAACCGCTCCCGCGCCACCGCCGCCGCCCGTCGTGCAGATCATGGAAGTTACGAAAAAGAACGTCTCCCGGTCGAGCACTTTCATCGGCAAGCTCGACTCGCCGCAGAATGTGCAGGTGCGGGCCCGGGTTGAATCGTTCCTGGACAAGATTTTGTTTGTCGAAGGCGATGAGGTCCAGGCAGGTGCTCCGTTGTTTGAGCTCGACAAGAAGCCTTACGAAGAAAAACTCGCCGCAGCAAAAGCGGCTATGGCGGAGGCAGTCGCCGCCCTGAGCAAAAGCAAAATCGACGTTCCCCGGCTCAAGGCGCTCGTGGCGCAAAACGCCGCTCCCCAGAAGGATCTTGACGCCGCCTTGACCACGAAAGAAGTGAACGAGGCGAATCTGGCCTCTGCCGAGGCGCGGGTGAAATCGGCAGAACTGGATCTCGGGTATTGCGATATCAAGGCTCCGCTGGCGGGGCGCATCGGCGCCAAGGAGGTTCCGGTGGGCAGTTTGGTGGGAAAAGGCGATCCGACGCTCCTTGCCACCATTTCCCAAGTTGATCCCATCTGGTTTTACTGCGCCATCAGTGAAGTTGATTATTTGCAGGCGGAGAAGCTGTCAAGGGAGGCAGGCCGGAAAATGGGCGACCTGCCCGTGAAGCTGATCCTGGCCGACGGTTCGGAACTTCCCGATGCTGGAAAATGGGTCTTTGTGGACCGGGCTGTGGACCCCACCACGGGGACAATACGGGCACGGGCCGAGTTTCCCAATTCCCGAAAAGCACTCCGTCCGGGTATGTTTGCCCGGGTTAGCATCGTTCTCCCAACCAAGGACGAAAGCATTCTGGTGCCGGAGCGCGCGCTCGTGGAACTACAGGGCAAGAGTTTTCTCTGGGTTGTTGGCACCAACAACAAAGTCACCCAGAGAGCGGTTCAGGTGGATCCGACGCGTATTGGTTCCGACGTGATCGTAAACGGCGGACTCCAACCCGGAGAGCGTGTCGTGGTCGAGGGGGTGCAGAAATTGCGTGAGGGTGCGCCGGTGAAGCCAATGACCAACGCGCAAGCGTCCAAACCGGAGGAAGCCAGCCACGCCCCGAAAGACGAAACCAAGAAGGGCAAGGAATAATTTTATGGCTGACTTCTTCATCCGCCGACCCATCGTCGCGATCGTCATCGCCATCCTGACGGTGATCATGGGCCTGATCTCGCTCATGCGGTTGCCCATCGCCGAGTATCCGCCGGTCAGCCCGACGATGATTCAGGCCACCACGACCTATCGTGGCGCGGCGGCAGAGGCGGTCATGGAATCCGTCGCCACGCCCATCGAGTCGAAGGTCAACGGCGTGGACAAGCTGCTCTACATGCAGTCCTACAACGCCAATGACGGCAAGCTGACGTTGAACATGTATTTTGACGTCGGCACGGACGTGGACATCATGCAGGTCAATGCGCAGAACCGCGTGGGTCAGGCGGAAGCGCAGTTGCCCGAAGCCGTCAAAAAGGAGGGCGTGGTGGTCAACCGCTCCAGCCCGGACCTCCTGATGGTGATCGGCCTCAACTCTCCCAAGGGCAGCTACGACGCCACCTTCCTCGGCAACTACTGCGACATCAACCTGGTGGACGGCATCAAGCGGGTGAAGGGCGTGGGCGACGTGAAGAACTTCACCGCGCAGGATTATTCCATGCGTGTCTGGCTTCGGCCCGACAAGCTTGCGGTTCTGGGAATCACGCCGCAGGACATCTCCAACGCCATCAAGGAGCAGAATGCCCAGTCGCCCGCCGGCCGCGTCGGTGCCGAACCCGCGCCGGCTGGCCAGGAAAGCCAGTTCAATGTCCG
>JAIOQF010000273.1 GCA_021413535.1 Verrucomicrobiota bacterium | reverse complement strand
CCCTCGAAGACGCCGTCGCCATAGAGCAGACCGTGGTCGAAGACGCTGATCTTAGCCTCGGATTCGGGCACGAGTTTTCCGTCGAGATAAATAAGTGATTGGGTAGCTGCCATCGGGAGCGCCAAGGATGCGCGGGCAGCGGCGCATTGCAAGTCTGCCTTGCATCAAGCCGCCAATGACCCTTGCGTCAGCAGCAGCATCCGGTCGCCGCGCGTCGCCAGATTGGTGTCGTGCGTCACCACCACCAGCGTCTTCTTCGACTCGTCCACCACTTGAAAAAGGAGATCCATGATCTGTCTTCCGGTCGCGGCATCCAGATTGCCTGTCGGTTCATCGGCGAGAATGATGCCGGGATCATTGATCAGCGCGCGCGCCAGCGCCACTCGTTGCTGCTCGCCACCGGAGAGCTCGGTGGGCAGATGCTGCAATCGCCCTTCGAGCCCAACTCGCCCCAGCAGTTCCGTGGCGCGTTCCAGCGCAATCTTGCCACCGATCAGCGACGGCAGCATCACATTCTCCAGTGCCGTCAGTTCCGGCAGCAGATGATAATTCTGAAAAACAAATCCAAGCTGGGTGTTGCGAATGCCCGCCCGCTGGCGCGACGTTCCGCCATACATCGGACTGCCGCCGATGAACACGTCACCCGCGCTTGGCTTCTCCAGCCCGCCTAATATGTAGAGCAACGTCGTCTTGCCAGAACCTGAGGCGCCGCAGAGAAATACGCGCTCGCTAGGCTGCACATCCAGCGATACACCGCGCAGCACATGCAGTTCATGACCGCCGAGATGGTATCGGCGATGCACATCTTTGACGCTGAGAGCGGCTTCCGGCATGGCGCGCAGTGTCAGCGCAACGCACGCTGCGTCAAGCGCCGCTCGCCGCTCACGTATCCGTTTGCCAGCGTAACGACCCTCGCCTTGTTGCGGCACGATGAAATTCCTCCTCACCTTCATCACGACGATCACCCTCGCGACCGCGCCCGGCTTCGGCCAGTCTGTAATCCTCTGGCACGACGACGCACCCAAGCCCGGCACCTTGTTGCGCGAAACAACGCAAATCGATCTCGTGAAAGGAGTCTTCTCGCTCAACGTGAACCAGCAAAAGCTCCTCGGCTCAGCCAACGCCATGGTGCGTGAAAAAATCATCCGCAGTTATGTCTCAGCCATGGAACAAAAGATCGAGGTGCTCGACAGCGCGCGAAACTTTCGCTTCAGCTTCGGCAGCAGCAACGGCGTAAAGAGCGAACCCAAGGACACTGCGGGCCATCTGCTTGGCAAAAAGCTCACTGGAAAAAAAGTTGGGACTCACTGGGTCTTCACGATTGCAGGCAAGTCAGAGCCCGACTCCGCAGAAGCTTCGGCTCTGAAACAATTCACGGGCTACTGCGAAGCCGTTGACTCCCTGGGCCTGCTTTACGGCACTCAGCCGCGCAAGATCGGCGAAACTTGGAAGCCCGACATCAGCACCTTGAAAAAATCCATTCCAGAAATCGACGCCGACCTCGAGTGCAAGCTCGAAGACGTGAAGCAACAAGAAGGCGACACCGTGGCTCGCATCGCCGTGACCGGCCGACTGACCGCCAGCCTCGGAAAAGACAGCAGCGTTCAGATTGCCATCAACAGCATCATCCAGCGCAGCTTGCGCGACATGGTGGATCTCGAAACCGTCATCAACGGCAACTTTCGCTACACCGGCCAGTTTGGTAAATCGGGCGGTGAAGCCGAAATCACCGCGCCAGTGAAGCTCACTCGCACCGTGAAAATTGAAACGCACTGAGGAATTATTGAGGAACCGGTTTCGCCAATTCCTTCCCAAGTTTCGCCGCCTCTTCAACAAACATCACCCCCAATGGCGTGAGCCGGCCCAGCCACAACGCGCCAAACTTCACATCTGGAAATCCCTTGAGCGGCAGCGCACGAATTCCGCGCGCTAGTGGAATTCCCGGGGTGTGAAACGCCAGGCCAACTCCGAAACCCTCCAGGACATAGCGGCTCACCAGTTCCAGCCCCGGAACTTCCACTGCGGGAAACCAGTCGATCTTGCGCTGCAACAACTCGGCTTGAAAATGGCGCGACAGCGTCTCCTCTGCAGGCACCGTGACCAGCGGCAAATCAATGCGATCCCGCCCAAGTATCTCCGCAGCGGAGGTGATGCCGCTTTTCTCCTGAACGAGCAAAACCATCGGTAGCCGGACGAGTTCGCGCCACTGCATGCCCTCAGGACGTTTCCCCGTCAGTGTGCACAAACCAATTTCCACGGACTGCATCCGAAGCAGACTGATAAGCTGCTCCTCTGTGCCCGGCGAAAGACTGAACTGAAAACCAGGCACCAGCACCCGCATGCGCTTGAGAAGCTTCGGCAGATAGTCGCGCTGCACAATTTCCGGAGTCCCGATTCGAAGTCGCTTGTCCGCGCCGCCCCGCAACTTCTCACCCAGCTTGTCGAGGCCACCAAAGAAGGGCGCGGCGAATTCAAAAAGTTCCGCGCCTTCCTTCGTTAGGCTGAATGGCCGCCGATGGAACAGCGTGACACCCAGGGAATCTTCCAGCTGCAATATCTGGGCGCTGATCGCGGGCTGCTGAATACCATAAGGCATATGCCGCGCCGCAGCACTCACCCCGCCATGCTTCGCGACATAATAAAAAAGCTCGAGATGGTGGACGTTCATGGCTGATGAATTCCGTTGGAGTCTATTGATGAAATCAATGATGTGCCACATTTATTCAATTGGCCTCACGAATCCGCAGCAGTAGTCTGGATCGACCTAAACCTGCCTCCTCCTATGCACGACGAATACCTGCTGCTCATCCTGATCTTCATTGGCCTGATCATCCTTGTCTTTGTTCTTCCGATCCGCGCCGCCATCAAGTCCAGCGAGGCTCTGCTCCAGATCGGAAGAATGCGCGAGCATTTGGCCAAGCTGCAGCAGCGGCTGGAAATGATGCAGGAACGACTGCTGAAAATAGAACAAGGCGCTCCCGCGACCACAGTGGAACCGGTTAAAGAACCCGAGGTCGAAGAAAATATCGAGCCCGCGCCCCAGGAATACCTTGCGGCACGTCAAAGACTTGCCGAGCTCACTGAGCCTTCTCACCCAGAGGAACACCCGGGACCGGGTGCCAAATCGCCTTCAACACCGCCGCCTCTGCCTTACTCTTTCGCCGCATCCAAAGCGATGCCGATCCTATCTTCGACTCGCAAATCAACCGTCGATTCCAGTCCCGCCACGCCACCCCTCCGAGTCGAAACACCAAAGAACGCTCCGGCCATAAAACTGCCGGGCCTGAACCTTGAACAGTTCATGGGCGTCAAGCTCTTCGCTTGGCTCGGCGGTCTGGCGCTGTTTTTCGGCATCGCCTTCTTTGTGAAGTATTCATTCGAGCGCGGGCGGCGTCATACTTCATCGCCAAGAAAAATATAAAGTGCTCGCGCAGACTTTGTGCGCTTCCGGCACACTCATCCTCTATGGCGTCACCTTTGCCGCTCATTCGATTTACCATCTCTTTGGCGGGGAAGATCAGGGCGCCTTGATTGCTTTCGGCCTCATGACGCTCATCACTGCGACGGCTTTCCTCCTCGCAGTTCGGCTCAATGCTCTGGTCGTCGCAATTCTCGGAATGCTCGGCGGTTTCCTCACGCCCATTCTTTGCAGCACGGGCCAGGATAATCCACTGGGCCTCTTCAGCTACATCGCGCTGCTCGACATCGGCCTGCTCATGGTCGCCCGCGTGCGGAAGTGGTTCTTCCTCGCCTCGCTCGGCGCGGCCTGCACGATCCTCATGCAATTCGCATGGTTCGGAAAATTCTTCCATCGCGGCCACTACTTCGAGGGCGTGGCAACCTGGACACCGATTGCCATCTTCGCGGGATTCATTGTGCTCTTTCTCATTGCCGCATTCCGCACGAAGCAAGATGAAACCGGCGATCGGCATCCCAGTGCTGCTGCGATGGCGCTCTGCGGCTCAGCCCTGTGCTTTGCCTTCATCTTCCTCG
>JAIOQF010000051.1 GCA_021413535.1 Verrucomicrobiota bacterium | reverse complement strand
CATCTGCCGGACCCGATGCATCGAGGAAACTTCTGCTGCCAACGGTTTGAAACCCACCCGCAGCTTTCCTTTCAACGCGGATTTGTCCAACGTCACGCTGGCATCGCTCGCCGTGGTCAACCGCTTCCCGCCCTGTTCGTTCGTCTATGAACGCGAAGCCTTGAGCGCCGTCGGTTTGTATCCCGAGGACTATCCCGTTCTCGAAGACTGGCATTTCAATCTGCGCTTCTTGCTCCACTGCGATATCGTCGTGGTCCAGGAAAGTCTCGCGAACTATCACTTCCGTCCGGCGGGCATGACGGGCGCGGAAGCCAACTCGCTCACCGGAGAACGCAACGATCACAAGCATCACGAAGCGCGGCTCATCAACGAAATGCTGCGCGAAGACATCCGCAACGGCAAGCCCGGTCTCGGCCTGGTGCTGGCGCAGGCCGCCATCGCGCGCGAGACCAACGATGCCTTGCACCACCAGGAAAGCCGCTTGAAATCCATCGGCGATAAGAGCGGAAAAATCGATGCCCGCACCAAGGAGCTCAAGGACAAGCTGCTCGGAAAGCGTTGACGCAGACAATGGACGCGACATGGTGCGCCCGCATGTCGCGCAGAGGCAAAGTATTGATCATCGGGGCAGCCGGGCGAATGGGCGCGGCGCTGGCGCGACGCTATGCCCGCAACCGTGAAGTCATCCCCTTTCGCAGGGAGCATCTTGATGTGCTGAAGCCGGAGAACGTGCGGCCCGCGTTGGAGAAAAACGATTTCGACGCTGTCATCTACACCGCGGGCATCACCAACGTGGACGAGTGCGAAACCAATCCTCGCGGCGCAACGCTGTGCAACACCGAAACGCCGCGCGCCATCGCGCAAGTCTGCGCGGAACGCGGGGCGCGCTTCATCCACGTCAGCACCGATTACGTCTTCAAAGGCGATGATCCCGCGCCTCGGAAAGAGACCGACATCGCAGAACCCATCAACGTCTATGGCCGCAGCAAGCTCGAAGGCGAGCGCGCGGTTCTTGCCGTGTCACCCGAGTTCCTCGTGCTCCGCGTGTCCTGGCTCTTCGGTCCGGACAAGACCAGCTTTCCGGACATGATCCTGAAGCGCGCCATGGAATCCGATCATGTCGAGGCCATCGCCGACAAGCATTCCTGCCCCACTTACAGCGAGGATCTCACCGAGTGGATTGAACCGCTTCTCGATAACCCCGCGGCGCGCGGCATCCTCCATCTCGCCAACAGCGGTGCGTCCTCGTGGCAGGCCTATGGACAAACCGTTCTCGACCTCGCCGCAAAAACCGGCTTCAAACTGCGGACGAATATCGTGCAGCCGATCTCCCGATCAACTTTCCCCGGCTTCAAAGCGGTGCGGCCTGAGTTCACTTCATTTGATACGTCCAAATTCCGTCAGCTCACCGGCATCACGCCCCGCCCTTGGGAGGAGGCGCTGGAAGAATATCTGATAAAAAAATTCGCTCTTTTTCAAGTCGAATCCGCCGAGTTGCGCTAGACTGCCGCCCCGCAAAATCCATCAACCCGACATCAACCGCTACCTCGCATGAAGATCACTCGCATCCTGGCCTATCGCGTCGAACTCCCACTGCACGAGACTACTTACAAATGGAGCGGCGGTAAATCCGTCACCGTGTTCGATAGCACCGTCGTTCGTGTCGAGACCGACACCGGGCTTGTCGGTCACGGTGAAGTTTGTCCGCTCGGACCGTTTTACCTGCCAGCTTATGCGGACGGTGTCCGCGCAGGTTTGCGTGAACTGGGCCCGCATCTACTCGGAGAAGACCCGCGCCAGCTGGCGAAGCTCAACCGCATCATGGACGCCGCGCTCAAGGGGCATCCCTATGTGAAAAGCGGCATCGATATCGCCTGCTGGGATATCCTCGGTCAGGCGACCGGCATGCCCGTGTGCGAATTGCTCGGCGGGCTGGGTGCAACACGAAGCCGTGCGCATTGCCAAGGCCGTGCGTGATGTGGATGTCTACATCGAGCAACCGTGCCTGACTTATGAGGAATGTCTCGCCGTGCGCCGTCAGACGCCGCATCCCTTCGTGCTGGATGAAAACATCGACGAACTGGGCATGCTGCTCCGCGCCAAGGCGGACCTCGCGATGGATTTGGTGAATTTGAAAATCAGCAAGCTCGGCGGCCTCACGAAAATCCGTCAGGCCCGCGATCTCTGCGTCAGCATGGGCATCGGCATGACACTGGAAGATTCATGGGGCGGCGACATCACCACGGCCGCCATCGCCCATCTGGCGCACAGCACGCCGACGGAGTTCCAATTCTCCAGCACCGACTTCAACAGCTACGTCACCGTCAGCATCGCCGACGGCGCACCACAGCGCGTCAATGGCCGCATGGCCGCCTCCAAAGAACCTGGTCTCGGCATCACTCCAAAAATGGACGTGCTCGGGAAACCAGTCGTCGAAGTTTTCTGACATCCTCACCAACCTCAACCATCCATCTATCAACTTATGAAACCTTACTGGAGCGGCGTATTCCCTGCCCTTACCACCCAACTCAAGAAAGATCAGTCGCTCGACCTGCCCGCCACCGCGCGGCATATTGAAACCATCATCAAAAGCGGCGTCAGCGGCCTTGTCATGTGCGGCTCGCTTGGTGAAAACCAGACGCTCGATCCCGATGAAAAACTTGCCGTCGTGCGTTGTGCAGTTGAAACGGCGAAAGGACGCATCCCGGTCTTGAGCGGCGTCGCGGAGTCCAGCACTGCCGCCGCGATCCGCTATTTACGCGACGTGGAAAAGCTCGGTGCCAGCGGCGTGATGCTTATGCCGCCCATGAGTTACAAAAGCGACCCCAGCGAAGCCCTGACGTATTTCCGCACCGTGGCCCGCGGCGGCAATCTGCCAATCATGATTTACAACAACCCCATCAGCTACGCGAACGACATCACTCCCGCCATGTTCGCCGAGCTCGCCAAGGAGAAAAAGTTTGTCGCACTCAAGGAAAGCTCCGGCGATCCGCGACGCATCACCGAGCTGCGTCTTGCCACTGGCAATCGCTACGCCGTCTTCACTGGAGTGGACGACTTGATTTTGGAGTGCAGCATTCTCGGCATCGACGGCTGGGTCGCCGGCAGCGGCATCGCCTTCCCCGTAGAAAACCAGCGTCTCTGGGAACTCACCCGTGCTGGCGAATGGGATAAAGCGCGCCAGCTTTATGCCTGGATGCAGCCGCTCATGAAACTCGATACCAGCGTTCACTTCGTGCAATACATCAAGTTGCTGGTGCAAGAAGCCGGCCTCGGTGCCGAATGGGTCCGCGCTCCGCGTCTCACCATCACCGGCGACGAGCGCAAGAACGTGCTAAAAATCATTCGCGACGGCTTGAAGAGCCGGCCCAAGCTGCCGAAGCTCCGTCGCGCCTGATCGCTTCAGCGCATTCTCCATCAAGCGTTGATTTCATTGCGCGCCGTCGGCCACACGCTGGCTCCGGTCGCGATGAGAATCTTTGTCAGATCAGTCACCCGCAGTCGTGAACTCCTGTTCGGGCAGGAGTTGCATGCCGAGCAGCACCCAGTCGTGACTGCCAGTTTTCATGTCCTTGAGATAAGCCTTCATGCGGAGCATTTCTTGAAACCCGACGTGCTGGAAACAATTTTTTGCGGCCTCACGCTCGCCATTGAACTCAGCCTCCAGCCGCGTAAGCCCGGTATGTCGCGCAATATAAATGATCTCCTGAATCAGCATCCCGCTGATGCCGACGTCGCGATACTCGGGATGAGTGAGTGAATGAACCCGGCCAATGTGCCGCTTCCAACCACCGTCACGTTGCTGCAACGTGGCATTGCCGATGATGTGCCCGTGTGCGAAGGCAACAAGCGGCAGGGAGTTGTCATAGTCGAGATCACCAAACCATTGTTTAATGAAGTCCACGCTCCCCAGCTTGGGCTTGATAAAGAGCCGCTCAATCTCGGGAACGACCCGCAAAAAACTCATGAAGGCTTTTTCATCCTCCGCCTGGAGCGGACGCACGACGCACTCGATGTCATCCTGAATTTGAAGAGTGACCGGGTAGCGTTCCAGTGCATCGTCGAGCATCGCTCGAAATCGCCTGATTTCCGAAAACGTCAAGCCGAGTGTTGCCGCGCAAGTTTAGCCGCGGCATCCTCGAACCACGCAGCATCAGGCGCGGCATAGGGCCGGAAGGTTTCCAGCTGGCCATCGTGCTCATTGTAGAGCAGCGCGCGATGGAGACCGAGGCTGCCTGCCTTTGGCGAATCAATCAGGCTGGCCGAATCATTCGCGCTCATCTGGAAGACGACTCGCATTTCAAATTCGGTAAGCGCCTTGCGGCTGATAAAGCGGCCGACGTTGTTAAACGTGTCCAGGCTGATGATGAGATGAATGCCATGGCTGGCACCTTCGCCAAGCAACTCACCCAGCTGCGCGCCGGGATTGGCGCCGCCATCGTCGCTGCTGGAGAAGCTGAAGTCATCATCTTGCTTGAGCTTTTTGAATTTTTGCAGTCCATGAATAAACACAAACATCGCCGGTGCCGCCGATGCATCCTCGCCGCTGCGCTGCTTCAGTTCATTTGAAATCCCATTCATCACGTCGCCCACCTCATGACTCCGCGCGATGGTAACTCCGTGCGGAATGGACTTGAAGATGTTCTCCAGAAACTCCGCATCCGGCGTGCCGGGTGCGGCGCTGTGGAAGAAGATGAACTTCGCACTGCCCACGGGATATTGCGCGGCAAGCGCGATGAGCGATAGCCCGAGCATCGTCATCGTGGCTTCTTCGCGCTGACCGACGATGAGCAAATTGTTGCCGCTCTGGCGATGGAAGACAGCCTGAGTTGGCCCCTTGATGGAATTCGGCGCGCCGAGCCAGCAGCTCGCAGCGGCGGGTGCTTTCTCAGGTTTCGATTCCAGTGCAGCAGCAAGCCTGTTGTTCTCGCGAATCTCCGCCGGGGCGTTGCCCTCAAAGACAATCGGTGCCGCATGACGATCATGGCGCTCATCAGCCAGTGATCGGATTTTATTGAGATACCCATCACGTTCGTCATCGCCGATCCAAACGACCTGGAAAGGACTGTTGCCTTCGAGCGCACCGGCGGCGTCATTGTAAATCCCTTCGCCCGGACGCGAGAGCAGACGCGGCGCGGAGTTGTTTTCATCCATGATGAGATAAGAATCAGCCTCGTTGCACTGGAGCGCGATACGGATGACCATCTGGCCGAGCGTGGCGCGCGCCAGGGTATAAGCACCCCCAAGCGTCTGTGATCCCAGCAGCACATGGATGCCAAAGGCACGCCCCTGACGCACGATGCGATCAAAGAGCACGGATGCGTTCTGCGCGATCTGATCATCCTCAGTGTAGAATTCCTGAAACTCATCAATTATGAGCAGGGTGCGCGGGATGGCTTCCTTGCCGCCAGATCTTTTATAGCCAGCAACATCCTGCACGCCCAGCTTGCGGAACATGTCGCCGCGACGTTTCAATTCCTCGTCCACTCGTTGCAGAACGCTCAATCCAAACTCGCGGTCGCTCTCGATGGCCACGACCCGGGCGTGCGGCAATCGATGCGTGGCGTAGCACTTGAACTCGACGCCTTTCTTAAAGTCGATGAGATAGAACTCCACCTGGTCGGGACTGCACGCCAGCGCGAGGTTGGTGATGATGACGTGGAGCAGCGTGGATTTTCCTGAGCCTGTTTTCCCAGCCAGAAGCGCATGCTGCCGCGTGCCTTTGCCGATGGCCAGAAATTGATGCTTCGTGGCACCGGTTCTGCCGATGGCGATCTTCAGCTCGTTGGTCGTTTCCACGGTCCACAACTCTGCCGGCTTGGGCGCGATCTGCGAGAACGGAACCTCGACACGGTTTGAATCAATGCTCGCTTTGCCGATCTTGTGCACGAGACCGGCGGCCAGTTCTTCACTTGGGATCGGTTCAAACTCCAGCGTGGCATTCGCATCCAGCTGCTCGCGTCCGACGATGAACGACTTCCCTTCCCGCTTCAGGCAGACACTGTTTCTCCGCAGCTCATCCGGCACCAGACCATCAGGCATCGGCAATCGCTTGTCCCAGTGCAGCAAAGTAAACACGCCGCAGCGCGGACCGCTGGCGACAATGCTCTGGAGCCGCTTGGCCGCAGTCTCGCTGAAGTTCGCCGGGAAATCGGCAACGACCAGGAAGATGTATTTCTCCGCGACGCTGCCGGCGTGGATGTTGTAGTCCGAGATCGTCGCATATTCATTGCGCAGATACATCTGGATCACCTTCTCAATATGTTCGTTTAGCTCCGCAAGCCGGTCATCAATCTGATCGTTTTGCGTCCAGATTTTCCGATTGATCAGGCTCTCCTCGTAATCGGCCAGATGCATCAGACCGGCAAAATTTTCCCCCAATCCAACTGGATCGATGATGGTGAACGCCAGTTTGCCGGCCGGGTTCGCAGCGAGCAGTCGTTGCATCACCTGATTCAACACGCCTGCGGAAAAGTTTGAAGCGGACTCATTGGTCTCCAGCAACAACGATCCCTGCTGCGGAAACACGAGCGATAGCGGGAGCGAAACTTGCGATGCACCCGGCAGGGCCAGCCTCGGATCCTTGGGCAGAGATTCCACTGGCTTGGCCAAGTCAGCTTTGAGATGCGCCAGTGGCGCGACAGGCGTGAACTCGGTGGGTGGGCTCCAGTTCTCGACGAATGATTTGTCCACCATTGGAAAACGCGCGGCCACCTCGGCGTTCATCTTCGCAATTTCATCATACAGGGGAACGATTTCATTCTTCCATGAAACTTCGATTTCATTCCAGCGCCGACTCTCCTCCGCGACAAGCGCGCTCATGTCATTCTCGATTGCAACTTTGCGCTCGCTCTGACGGGAAACGGCGTCTCCGCTTAAGAGGCCGAGGCTGGAATCACTCAATGATTCAATGTGCGAAACCCTGGCCCGGAGCAGTTCATCATTTTTCGCCAGTGCGCGCGGCACTTGGGCTGCCAGTTTCAATTCTTCTGACTGCTTGAAATCTGATTCGATGCCGTCCGCTTGAATTTTCTCCTCATCAATCGCAGCGCACTCACGATCAGACTGCTCTTGCAACCGGCGACGATCAGCATCAGTGAATCCGCTGCATGCGGCCTCGCACTCCCCGACCAGTCGTCGGGCGTCCACCAAATGATGTGCGATCTCCGTGGCCAATGGTCGCGCCTTGCCAATGCCCAACCGATAGATCACGATCAAAAGCAAAGTCAGTGCTACCGCGACCACGCCAGAGACAGTCAGCGTAAATGAATTCACTCCACCCAGTGCGTAGACGAGCCCGATGGAAATCACAAGGATGCCGAGGAAGATGATGAAGGGAGAAACGAGATTGAAGAACCGCGGCAGAGGAAATTCAGCGAATTCATCCAGCATTGTATCCGCGCGTTTCAGGTGTTCCTGCAGGGTAACGAGCATCGCGCCCGGCTCCGCGCTTTCGCCTTCAGACACGAGGCGCTTCCGTTTCAGCATTCGTTGGAAGGCTCCGCAGCCGCCAAAACTCTTCCGCGTGCTGCGCTCGAGCACGGTCAATTTTTCGCGCTGCGTTTCAAGCTGCG
>JAIOQF010000268.1 GCA_021413535.1 Verrucomicrobiota bacterium | reverse complement strand
CAAACCGCCAGTGCCGACAGCAGGTGCAGCCTCGCTGGACGGCGCTGGCCCATTATTGCACGGCGTTCAACTCGCTCTGCTTCTGCGCCTTCTTCTGTTCGAGCGCAGCACTGCGGCCCTTCTGGTAGGCGGTGTCGGCATTGACGTCCTGAAGATGCTGATTCAACGCCGCGCTGCGCTGATCAGCCTTGTTCGATGACCAGCCAAAGAGCCCGCCCTGAGACGGATCACCGGTGGTCTCACAGGAAGTGAGCATCAAAGTGGCGGCGAGTGCGGGAAAGATCAGGCGGTGCATGGCGGTGATTTTAAACAGGGGTGCTCGAAATTAATTCAACGATCAAACGTCGATGCGACGGAGCAGGTCGGCGATTTTGGTTTCGTTTTGATTGAGTGAAGACTGGTTGCTGCGGAGTTCGCCCACCTGCGTGCGCAGGGTCATGCTGCTGCCGCCGTTACCGGCCTGGTCGAGCGCGCGATTCTGCTCGGCGATCTCGCTGTTCACAGTCTTGATCTCCTGCTTGGTTTCGTTCTGAAGGGCGAGCGCGGAACGCTTCAGGCTCTGCAGTTCGCTTTTGTTGCCGCTGGCCTTGGCGGCTTTGATTTTCTGTTCAAGGCTGGAAATTTTATTGCTCAACGATGCGTTGTAGGAACGGGCGTGGGAGTTGGTTTTTTCCGCCTGCGCAATGCAAGCGTTCAACCAGGCTTCCTGATTCTTGTAAGCCGCCTTCTTGCGGGCCACGTGATCTCCCACGGCCAGACCACCGAGGGCTCCCACCGCTCCGCCAATCGCAGCGCCCTCCCAGGCGCGACCGTGTTGATTACCGATAATGGCTCCGAGCCCGGCGCCCAGCAGTGCTCCGGCTCCGGCACCTTCCGCGCGGGTGCGGGTCTGGTCGTCCTTGATGTTGGTGCAATTGGCGAGCAGAGCAGCGGCAGTCAGCGCAGCAGTGGTGTTAAAAACGGAAGCTTTCATGGTGTCAGAAGTATTGGTGTGTTTGACCGAGCCAAATTCTGTGAACTCGGCAGACGCGCATTTTAACCAGACAATGGCGCTTCGTCCAAAACATATTTTGCGACATCTCGCGCCGCTTGCAAAGCCTGCTGCCAGCGACGAACAAATGCCTCCCAGCGCATGAACGGCAACATAGTCATCCGAAACCAAGATGAGCTGCGCGCCTTCGCGCTGGAAAAATCTGCCAGCAAGATCGGCTCCGGGCCATCTGCTGATCTGGTGATCACAGCACCGGGGATGGAGCCGCACCATGCGACGCTGACTTGGGAGCCGCGCGCATCCACCTGGCTGCTCAGCGCGGCTTCGCCGGATGCAGCGCGCTCACTGTCGCTCAATGGTCGCGCCTGCCCGGTCGATGCCGTCTTGGAAGACGGCGACCTCATCGGATTCCCCGGCGGAGTCATCATCCGCTTCGGAGTCACGCCCTCGATGCCGCGCTTCGGTGGGAGCGAGACGAGCGAGATTCCCCTGCGCGGAATTTCCAAGATCATCGTTGGTCGGGCCAGCGGCGAGGTCTGGGGCGACTCGGGCAAAGTGCAACTCGATCCCGATGACTCACGCATCTCGCGCAATCACCTGGAACTGGAGCAAACCACGCCCGGAGTTATTTTCGCCAACGATAAAAGCAGCACCGGCACCTTGCTCAACGGCCAGCGCTTTGACCGCCGTCGGCTCATCGTGGGCGACCGCCTCCGCCTGGGAGGTTACAACTTTGAATTTACCGGCATGGCGCTGCGTTTGGTCGCTGGTCATGGCGGAGCCAAGGTGGAGGCGCGCAATCTTACGCTGCAACTGCGCGACGGACGCAAAGTCCTCGATGATATCTCGCTAGATATCGCACCGAGCTCGTTTGTCGGCATTATCGGCAACTCCGGCCAGAGTCAGGGCGCACTGTTGCATGCGCTGTGCGGCGTGAATCCCGCAACCAGCGGCCAGGTTTATATTAACGGTGCGCAACTCGACGATCCGCGCGCGATGGCGCTGGCGGGCATCGGCTACGTGCCTCAGGACGACATCGTGCACTGTGAACTCACCGTGACCGAGGTTATCAATCATAGTGCCCGGTTGAAACTACCCTCGAACACGCCGCGGGCAGCGATGATCGATCTCGTGGAGGAGACCATCGAGCGAATGGGTTTGTCAGCGCACAAGCATGAGCGGATCAGCCAGCTCTCCAGCGGCCAGCGCAAACGTGTCTCCATCGCCGTGGAGCTTCTCAGCAAACCCAGCGTTCTGTTTCTCGACGAGCCATCGAATGGTCTCGATCCCGAATCGGAGTTTGATTTGATGGGTCTGTTGCGTCGGCTTACGAGCTTGGACTGCACGGTAGTGTGTGCCACTCAGGTGCGTGGAGGCGCTTATCTCTTTGACCAGCTCTGCTGCCTGCATGACGGCCAGCTGATTTTCAACGGCACACCCGATGAAGCTAACATCTGGTTCAAAGTTAAAAACAGCCTCGAAGAAATCCATCAACAGATCAGTGCCGCCGGAGCAAAAACCGGCGCGGACTGGCGGCAGGAGTTCGAGAACTCGCATGCTGGAAGCAAACCGCTCGCTCACCTCGCCCCTGCCAATGAAACAACGGCAGCCAAAAAATCGCGACCGCATCGGACGACTTATCTCAGTCAGATATTCATACTGTTGCGACGCCAGTGGAGCATCTTCCAGGCTCGCCCGCGCAACCTGCTGCTCCTCCTTGCTCAACCGCTATTCATAGGCCTGCTCATCGGCTGCATGCTGGAAGATGCGATGCGGCGGATGTTTTTCTGCGTAGTGGCCACGCTCTGGTTGGGCTGCAGCAATATCGCGCGGCAGATCGTGCGCGAGATCGCTATCTTCCGACGCGAGCGCAACTGCGGTCTGCGCCTGAACAGCTATCTCCAGAGCAAATACGTCTTTCTTACGTTCATCACGACTCTTCAGGCGCTGCTGCTGCTCGTCTTCATGCTCATGTCAGCGCATGTTTTTAATCCAGGCAAATTCAATCGCGCGGAGTTCTATCAGAAGATGGAAGCGCGACTGACACCAGCCGCTGGAGCGCAACCAAGCAAATACAAGTCCAAATTGGACCTCATGCTGGACACCGCATTATTTTTTGAAACCGGCCAGAACCTCCTTGATGCAACTGAGCCCAGCGAAAAAAAAGCCTATGTGTCCGACGCCAGCGCGAGCGCGCTCACGGCGTTAGGCATCGCGATCGGTCTGCGGCTGGCGGCGTTGTATGGAGCAGTGCTGGCGGGAGTCGCGACTGGCCTGGCCATTTCAGCGAGGGTGCGGACGGAAACCCAGGCGGTCACGTGGGTGGTGCTTATCTTCATTTCACTGATTATCTTCAGCGTAATCGTAATCGCCCGTCCGGAAATATTTGCGAGCGTGCCCATGCCGCTTTTGCTGGCAATTATTAGCGGTTGGGTGGTTGTCTGCTACGGTAGCGCGCTGCTGGGATTGACCGGACGGCTGAGAGGTAAATAATATTTTCTTACTAATGACTTCCCCCGCCCGTCTGCTCCTGCGCTTCATGGCGCGTTATCCGCGACGGATCGCGCTCGGACTAGGAATGGCGATTGCGGGAACTCTGCTTGGATTTGTCTTTCCCGGCGTGACCCAGTGGTTTCTCGACGACATCATCCCGCACAAAAAAATCGATCAGATCCTGCCGGCCGCTTTGCTGGCGTGGGGTGCTTTCGTCCTGCGGCAGATTTTTTATTCAATGCGCACGCTGGCCAACAACGCCTTCGAATTGCGCATGACTTACGATCTTCGTTCGCAGCTTCATGATCGGATCCAGCATCTGCCGCTCAAGTGGTTCGACCGGCAGAGCACGGGCGACATCCTCACCCGCATGTCGGACGATGTCCCGGCGACGCAGCGCGTGATTCTCGACGGCGTGGATCAAGGTGCCCCCGCCGTGCTCCAAGTGTTGCTGACTGCGGGCGTGATGTTCTATCTGCACTGGAAGCTGGCGCTGGTGATCATGCTGCCGATGCCGCTCATCGCCGCAGGCGGATGGATTTATGCCCGTTGGGTTTCACCCCGGGCTCGCGAGGCGCGAGAGGCCGCGAGCGGGTTGAATACGCTCCTGCATGACAACATCGCCGGGATCAGGCAGATCAAGAGCTACACCCTTGAAGATCAGACGCAGCAGGACTTCAACGAGAGCAGCGGCCACTATCGCGAACGCCAGACCAAGCTGCAGCGGGCGTGGGCCGTGTATGCGCCGGGCATGGGTTTGATGGGCGACAGCGGAGTGGTCTTGTTGATGAGCTTTGGCGCCTGGTGGGCCATCCAGGGCGAAATCACCATTGGTCAGCTCGGCCAGTTCCTGCTGCTCATCGGCATGTTGTATGAGCCGATCGGTCGCATGCACGGCATTAATCAAACCTTCGTCACCGGCCTGGCCTGCGCACGACGCATCTTCGACATCCTCGAACTGGACGATGCGGAAGATCTAAAACGCGGCGAGCAAATCAAAGAGGTTCGCGGCGAAGTCCGCTTCGAGAATGTCAGCTTCCGTTATGACGGATCGCGACCCACCGTGAGCGATTTGAACATCGTCGTGCTGCCGCGGCAGACGGTCGCGTTCGTCGGCGCGACTGGTGCTGGCAAGTCCACCATCTTCCAACTACTCACGCGTTTTTACGAGTGCGAGAGCGGCACCATCACGCTCGACGGAAAATCCATTCACGATTTGAACAAGGCCAGCCTGCGCGATGCGCTCGGCTTCGTCACGCAAGAGAGTTACTTGTTCAACCAGACCATCCGCGAGAACTTGCTGCTCGGAAAGCCGGACGCGACCGATGAAGAATTATGGAGCGCGCTGGAACAGGCCTGCGCGAAGGAATTCGTCGAGCGCATGGACGGACAGCTCGACGCGACCGTCGGCGAACGCGGGTCTAGACTCAGCGGCGGGGAGAAACAGCGCATCTCCATCGCTCGCGCCTTTCTCAAAAACGCGCCGATCTTATTGCTCGATGAAGCCACCAGCGCCGTTGACAACAAAAGTGAACGACTCATTCAACAGGCCATTGATCATTTACGTGCAAACCGCACTTGTCTGGTCATCGCGCATCGGCTCAGCACCGTCCGTCATGCAGACCGGATTTATGTGATGCGCGAAGGCCGGGTGCTGGCACACGGCCCGCACGCAGAGCTGATAACGTCCTGCAATTATTATGCGGAGCTGGTGAAGCTCAGTTTCCAAGAAGAGAAAATACAGGGGTGAGTGGCCCAAGATTTGCAGCCTGGATTGCGCGGATATTCTGGTCGGACTCAAAAGCAATCACGTCAGAATTTCTTTCACCACCCTGACGGCTTCGACACCGGTAAGCTTCATATCGAGACCCTGAGTTTTATAAGTAAGCCGTTCGTGGTTGATGCCCAGGCAATGCAGCATGGTGGCGTGGAGATCGTGCGCGGAGAGGCGGTTCTCGACGATGTTATAAGAAAATTCATCGGTCTGACCGTAGGAGATGCCACCCTTGATACCACCACCAGCCAGCCAGACGGAGAAGCAGCGCGGATGATGATCGCGACCATACTGCGTCTTCGTCAATTCACCCTGACAGTAAACCGTGCGACCAAATTCGCCGCCCCAGACCACGAGTGTTTCATCGAGCAGGCCGCGCTGGCGCAAGTCCTTGAGCAATGCGGCCTGGGCTTGATCCACGTCCTGACATTGCAACGGCAGATCTCTCACCACACTGGCATGATGATC
>JAIOQF010000050.1 GCA_021413535.1 Verrucomicrobiota bacterium | reverse complement strand
TTGAAATGGCCAGGCTTAGATTATCCCGGCTTTTTTTTGAATCATTGAAAGCCAGAAGCAGTCGGCCGTCGAAAAGCCGCAGGGCATCGATGCCTGCGTCGGGGTTGGGCAGACCGATGGACTGCGGCGGCGACCACTGTTTACCTGCGTCCGTGCTGCGCGAGAGCATGATCACGCTTGATCCATCCGCCTGGCGGCAGAGGGCTAGTGCTTCGTCAGTTTTCAGCGGGATCAGAGCTGGCTGGAACGCAGTTTTACCTCCGAAGAGGCGTGACTTGGTTGCGGTGACTTTGCCTGCATCCTCGCGCAGCCAAAGCATCTCAGGGAATTTCCCCATGACTTCGTGATAGATGGGCACAGCCCAAGAGCCATTGGTCAGCGCGGCGGGCTGATTTTTTACCAGCTCGCTGATGTTGAACAAGGGGCTCAAGGTCAGCCGCTGGCTCGGAGTCCAGGTGCGACCGTCATCGAAGGATCGCTTCAAATTTAATGAACTGCCCGACCAGCCTCCGGCAGCCACTGACACATAAACGAGCCAGATGCCGCCTTTGGCATCGGCAAAGACCACGGCATTTCCCACTTTTCTTACATAGCGTTGCAACTCTTTTTGCGCCGATGCGCGCGTTACCACCGTTTGCGGTGGCGACCAGTGAGCGCCTTCGCCAGCGGAGCGGATGGAAAAATAGAGCGCAACATCCGCGTGGCCTTCGCGCGTGCCGCCATACCAGACGGTTGCCAATCTGCCGCCAGGAAGTTCGCAGATGGAAGCCACATGCACACTTTTTGTCGCCTCGGTCGGGTCGATCAGTTCTCCTTTGAAATCCGGCGCGCTGCTGACGGCCGGCGGGCTTGCAGCTTCGCGAATTACAAATGCCGGATTTGAAGGCGGATTATTTTTCGGGTGCCAGAGCGGGATCAGATTCAGGCTCACGGCGCTGGCGACGAGGATCACTCGCAGGCTGGTTTGTTTAAGGGCAGGCATCAAGTCAGGCGGGATGTGTTCACTGGTGTTGGGGTGGTGGCTAATTCACGTTCTGAAGAAACTAGTGAAGGCACTCTGGCCCAGGCCAGCGGAAAGTATTTACGACCGAGTGTGGTCCAAAGCTTTTCCATTCCCCAGACTACCAGCGTGCCGGTGGTCAATCCGATGAGCGCGCCTGCCAGCACGTCACCAGGATAATGCACCCCGCAGTAGATGCGTCCGAATCCCACCAGCAGCGCCAGTGGTAGCATGAGCCACAGGCTGCGCCGCCAGAAGATGAAAGCGACCGCTACGCCCGCGAACCAGTTGGCCGCGTGGGATGAGGGCATGCTGACGTTGCTGCTGGTCTTCACCAGTCGATGTGCGTCCAGAATGACTTGGTAGGGCCGTGGTCGGGCCACCGCCGATTTGATTTCGCGGCAGATGACCCCGTCGGTCAGCGCCACGCTCAACACTAACAACAGGACGAAAATCCGTCCGCGCGCGCCGCCCTTGATGAGGATAAACACCACCAGCGGAGCCGCCAGGAACATGAGATTATTTTTGGATTCGAAGAAAGGGATAACCGAATTCAGCCACGCAGTCTGCAGCGTCAGGTTGATGAACCTGAAGAGCGAGACATCGAGTTGTTGCAGCCAGTCCATCACGTTTTGAAGGCTGGCATGGTGGCATGGCCCGATGGAATTGTCAGCGGGTAAATTCTCGCTTTGCAAACACTTACGCAAAAGGACAATAGCATTGCATCTGAAGCAGGGTGGAGCAGGGCTTCAGCCTGCTTAAGTGGTGGATTAAAGGTCTGCTTTACAATGTCGCGTGTCTTGGCGGGAAATCCCGTGAGATCACAAACAGACCGGCAAAAAAGCATGGCAAAACGCACAGAAATATCGCATATAAAGTCGAACTGAGACAAGCACACGTTTTTGTCGGTGATCCAACTGTTCGGCTTTTATGAAAACAACAAAAGCACTCATGATGCTGATGGCATCCAGCGCGATGATCTCCGCGGAGGATTACGGCGGTTTTAGCGGCGAAACATACAAGAGCAATGCTCCAAACGGACGTTATTCCGTTCAAGCACATCAGGAGATGGGATATTTCAAATTCAATGTGGAGATCATTGAGCGCGCCTCTCAAAAAGCAGTTGCGACCTTTGACCCGAAAGCACGCTTTATCGGCGCGGCTTGTAGTCCTGACAGCAAGCTCGTCGCCATCGAACAGAACAGGAACGTGCATAACTCTGCGGTTTCTGTATTCTCGGTAGGCAAGGAGACTGCCGTGCGAGTCGTCCTGCCCGAAGGGTGCAACTATGAAGATGAAAGTCAGGCGGTATTTGAATCTCCAACCCGGAAGCATGCAAAAAAACCCCGCTCTACTAAATTCCACATCGCCTTGGAAGGTTTCAAGATCGAAAAGTGGTTGTCCGCAGACGATCTTGTCCTTTCCGCTTCGGGAATGGGATCGTGGAGAGTGGGTGGGGCTCAGGATCGAACTTTCCTGGCTGACTACAAACTCATCATCCACTTCGCTGCGGACGGCACGACTTCACTGCAAAAAATCGGGGTGGAGAAATACGAGGAACTTTAGCCACCGGTCGCAGGAACCATCGAGGAGGGATCAGGCAGCGAAACTTGACAAAATGACCCGCTGGCGCCGGGGAAGCGCGGAAAGGATTTGTCACACGTCGGGGTTACAGATTTGCAGTTCACGCAAGTCCGGGCAAATTGGCGGCGGCCATGCAACTCGTGCTTAATGCCGACACCTATGACACCGTGATTCGCGGGATCGTGCCGGAAGCGCGGCGTTTCCTATGGATCTTCACGTCAGATTTGAAGGACTTGTTCACGGAACATGAGGGCGGACGCTTTGTGCCGTTTCTGCAAACCCTGGCAGCCAAGCTGCGCGAGGGTGTGGAAATTCGCCTGGTGCACGCCAAGGAACCGGGGCCGCGGTTTCGCGAAGACTTCGACAAGTTTCCTGAGTTCATCGAGAGCGATGCTTTCGAGCGCATCCTTTGCCCCCGGATGCACATGAAAATCGTGATCGCGGATGGTCGCAAAGCTTACGTTGGCTCCGCGAATCTTACTGGCGCTGGCATGGGTGCGAAAGCGGATACCCGGCGGAATTTCGAGGCGGGTTTCGTCACGGAGGATGAAGATCACCTGCGCGGACTGATGGCGTTCGCCGATCAGTTCTTCGTGGGCGATTTCTGCGAGAAGTGTCAGCGCCGCACATTCTGTCCGGAACCCATTCGCTGAGACGTTGAGACGGGTGATAGATATTATTCCGGATTTTCGTTTCGTCTCTCGCCACCATTTTCTGTTTAATATGCGATTTTTCTCCTTCCTATTTTTTGCGCTAATTACTTCTGCGCCGTTGTTCTGTCAGACCGTGGCGTTGAAACCGATTGACGCTGGATTGCGCATTGAGATCGATGGCCAGCTTTTCAGCGAATATATCGTAAAGAACACGCCGCGTCCTTACATGTATCCGGTCATCGGTGCGGCTGGAGAGAGCGTGGTTCGGAATTTTCCGATGGTGAAAGACTTACCGGAGGAGAAGCCCTGGGATCATAAGCATCACCGGTCGCTCTGGTTCGCTCATGGCTCGGTGAACGGCATGGACTTTTGGACCGAGGACAAGGACTTCGGCAGTCAGGAGCACGTCGCGTTTGGCGAAACCAAAACCGAAGGCAACAAAGCGTCCTTTACGGCGGATACAAAATGGATCACGCACGGTGGTCAATGCATCATGACCGACACCCGCAAGATCACGATCACCGCGCTGCCAGAGGGCGAGAAGTTCCTCGACTTCGACATCACGCTTAAAGCCAGCGAAGGCGATGTGGTGCTGGGTGATACCAAGGAAGGCACGATGGCCTTGCGACTCTGCTCATCACTTTCGCTCAAAGGCGAAGGCGCCCAGGGACACGCCTACAACAGCGCCGACGACAAGCAGAAGGACATCTGGGGCAAGCACGCCAACTGGGTCTGCTATTACGGCCCTGATCCTAAGGGCAACGCGGTCGGCGTCGTCATCTACAGCCATCCTTCAAACCTTCGCTCACCGACGACCTGGCACGCGCGCGACTACGGCCTCTTTGCGGTAAATCCCTTCGGCTTGCACGATTTCGAGGGACTGAAAAAAGGAGATCAGGATGGCAAGGGCAACTACACGATTAAAAAAGGTGAAAGCCTCACCCTGCGCTACCGTTTCTACTTTGTTAAAGGCAAGCCGAAACCAAACGCGCTGGAAGCAAAGTTTAAAGAATATTCCGCGCAGTGATTCTGCCATTCGTTTTTCATCCACAGCTCCAATCCCAGTTCCATCATGAACCCGATCCCCAAATCCATCTCGCGCCGCGATGTGCTGCGCAGCACTCTTTACGCAGGCACCGCTCTCGCGTTTCCCGCCTGGGCGTCTGTTGCCGGCGCCAACAGCGACGTTCGCGTGGCCGTCATCGGCTTCAACGGCCGCGGTGCTGGTCACATCGGCTCTCTTCTGAAAATCCCCGGCTGCCGTATCGTCGCGCTCTGTGATGTGGATTCCAAAGTTATGGAAAAACAGGTGGCCAGCCTGAAAAAGCAGAACATCGAAGTCCGGCAATACACCGACTATCGCAAGCTCGTCGAAGATAAAGAGATCGACGCCGTGACCATCGCTACGCCGAACCACACGCACACACTCATCGCGCTGACTGCATTGGCGGCGGGCAAGCATGTTTTTGTTGAAAAGCCCGTTTGCCATAACATCACCGAAGGCGTGGCCCTGCTCAAAGCAGGTGAAGCAGTCGCCAAGCGCGGACAGATTCTCCAGCACGGCATGCAGCGCCGCTCCGATCACGGCTGGGCTGAGGCGGTCGGTTTTGTGAAGTCTGGCAGCATCGGCAAGCTGCTTCTCTCCCGTGGCACGAACTACAAGATGCGTCCCAGCATTGGCAAGGTCACCGGTCCGCACGAAGCCCCGGCCAGTGTGAACTACGATCTCTGGAGTGGTCCGCGTTCCATGGCTCCCATCATGCGTGAGAAGTTTCATTATGACTGGCACTGGCAGTGGGCCTACGGCAGCGGCGACATCGGCAACCAGGGGCCGCACCAACTCGACGTTGCACGCAGGGTGCTGGGCGATCCAAAGAAACTGCCCTTGCGTGTGATGAGCTTCGGCAATCGCTGGGGCTACAGCGACGACGGTCAGACTCCCAACAACCAGATGGCGCTCTACGATTGGGGCCAGGGTCAGGTTCCTATTCTCTTCGACAACCGCGGTTTGCCCGCCAAGGACATGGAATGGGGCAAGAGCCAGAAGGATGGTCGCATGCCGGTTTACTATGTCACCGGCCAGGGCAAAGGCGGCTCGACACAAATCGGCAACGTCTTCCATTGCGAAGGCGGTTATGTCGCGGAGTCGAAAGCCTACGATAACGATGGCACGATGATCAAAAAATTTGAGGACTTCCGCGAAGGTCCCGACCACATGCCTAACTTTATCGCCTCCATCAAGGCCGGCAAACTGGTGAGCCCTGATCTGGATATCAGCCACGGCTTTCATGCCGCCTGCCTGGCTCATCTGGCTAACATCAGCTACCGCGTTGGCAAGAAGGCCAAGCCCGCTGAAATCGCGGAACGTCTTCAAGGCGACAAATTTGCCACGGCGACCTTTGAAAATTTCGCCCAGAACCTCGAGGCCGACAAGATCGACATCGGCGTGGATCAGGCGGTGCTCGGTTCCTGGCTTTCCTTCAATTCAGATACATACAAATTTGAAGGTGAGTTCGCCGAGGAAGCCAACAAGATTGCCGTTGAAGAATACCGCAAGGGTTTCGAGCTTCCGGTCGTGGCCTGAGTTTTTGGCAAACCGTCGCAAGACAAACGAAGACGCCTTGGGAAAACCCAAGGCGTCTTTTTTCATTCAAAGGAGCACCAAGCATGATCCACTTTGCCAGGCGCAAGCGCCGGGAACCGTTCTCAAGCTTCGCTCACGGCGTCATTTTGCACCCTCGGCAAATGATGGAAGGGGCGGGCCGGTTTCATGAAGAGCCGCTTCACCAAGTGGGACTCGAGACGAATGTTGGTCATCAACTTGCGCCAGAAAGAAACTGGATGGGCTTTCAGCGCCGAAGCTCCAGAAGGATAGTGCACGTGGATCCGAATCATGCCGGTGCCTTCGCAGTTCTCCGTGAAGGTTTCCAGCGGCGCATCATGCGGCGGGCCGGACAGCGCGTGAAAGGGCTCCGTCAGCAGCAGATATTCGTGGGATGGAACCGAATTCTTCAGCAGGCGGTGCGCCACGATCACATCTTCCCCGGCGATCTCCTCAAACTGCCTCACACGTTTCAACAAGATCGTTCCGGTGTGCGCGATGACCTTGAGCCGTAGTTCTCCGGACTTCGCACAGGCTTCACAGGCGCACATCGTGCATTCGCTGACTAGTTCTTGCTCGCGATTTTGGAAGGCCGCGAAGAATCTTTGTAACTGTCGCAGCACGGCGGTGGCGCTCTGCCGCTCGCGCTCACCAGCACTGGATTCATCACCTTCTTCGATCAGCGCGTAGAACAATGCGGCGTCGCCTTCCAGTTTATTGAGCGTCAGCGGATGTTCCGAGGCATCGATGACACACTCCAGTAACTCGGTGATGATGCGCTCCGCATGGATCAAACTTAAGCGATGCCGGTGGATGAACTGGGTATAGCCGCTGATATCGACCAGAATAATATGAGCGCGCCTAAGTTTCATGGGAGCGGTGCGGACTGATTGAATGAAAATTATGCTCGCTTCCCACGCCCGAGCTTGCGCATCACGAGACGGCGCATATCGCCAACTTCCTCGTTTCGCAAAAGCGCATTCGCCAGAAAATAAACGCCCGCCGCCAAGGAGATGGTCACTCCCAGAGTGAGAATTTTCTGCAATAAATGCTGCTGAGAGAAATTATGCAGAATGGTGAGCTGTCCTGCCCAGCAGACCGCAGCCATGGCGGCGCAAGAGACGCCGAGCTTAAGAAAGTTCCGTCCCAATTCATGACCCCGAATCCCTCGGGCCACCGTGCGCATGGCTAGGAACAAGAGCGTGAAGTTCACGATCGCGCTGAGACTTGTGCCCAGCGCGAGGTATTCATGCCCGAGCTTCCACCGGTAAACAGTGAGGTAATTCAGGCCCACGCTCACGATGACGGCCGCGATGCTCACCAGCAGCGGGATATATCGCCGCTCGATGGCATAGAATGCAGGCTGCAGCACCTTGATGCCCGAGTAAAAGACCAGCCCCCAGGCATAGCTGCGGAGCGCGAGCGCCGTCATGGCCGTATCCTCCGCGCTGAAGCGTCCGCGCTGGTAGATGATCGAGATGATCGGCTCGGCCAGCAGGGCCATCCCGACCGCGGACGGAAGTGTCATCAGAAAAACCAGCTTCAATCCACGGGCCAGCGTTTGCTTGAAATCTTCAGTGATTCCCTCGGTCGCGAGCCGGGACATGGCCGGCAGCGTGATGGTCGCGACCGCGACGCCAAAGAGACCCAGCGGAAGCTGAATGAGACGGAAAGAATTGTTCAGCCACATGACCGGGCCATCCTTGACGGTGAGATACGAGGCAAAGATGCTGTTCATCAGCACGTTGACTTGAACCACGCTTCCAGAAAGCACCGCAGGCCACATGAGCTGAAGAACCTTGCGCACTCCGCTGTCACGCCAGTTGAAATCAAGATAGAAGCGATAGCCCGCCCGGCGCAACGATGGAAGCTGGACGCCAAGTTGCGCCAGTCCCCCGATCAGGGTGCCGATTGCGAAGCCGATGAGCGATGTCTTCCCGAATGCCGGATCCATCCACCAGCCGATGAGGCCGCCGCCGATGATGGAGAAGATATTGAAGAAGGTCGATGCCATGGCCGGCATGCCGAAGACCTTCTTCGCGTTCAGCATGCCCATCACCAGCGCAGCAAGCGACACCAGCAAAATGAAGGGATACATGATGCGCGCGAGCTCGATCGTGAATTCGATCTTGTCCGGCGCGGCATCGACCCAGCCCATGGCCATCAGTTTTGTGATCGGTCTGGCGAAGACGATGCCCAGAATCGAAATCGCGCTCATGGCCACCGTAGCCAGCGTCAGCATTTTGCTGGCGAGAGTCCAGGCTGATTGGTCGCCCTCGGTTTGCGCCCGCTTGGAGAACGTCGTGACGAATGCTGTGGAAAGCGCTCCCTCCGCGAAAAGATCGCGCAACATGTTGGGCAGACGGAACGCAGCGATGAAGCAATCGAACCATTTTCTTTTTTCGCCGCCATATAGATAGGCGAGGAACATTTCGCGTGCGAGGCCGAGGACGCGGCTGCTCAAGATCGCGAGCGTTACAATGCCAAAGGTCCGCGCGCCGACGCGCTCCTTCGCAGCATCCGTGGGCGCTGGTCCGACCGGCTCGTTCATGCAAAGGACGTTTTTGCGGCAGCCCGGCGCAGCCGGTCCATCATCGCAATGCCCAGTCCGCGCTCGGGGATTGCCTCGGCGATGATTTCGTCTACGCCGAGGCTGTCGAGTTCACGCAGCGCAAAAAAGAAACGCACCGCAGCCTCGGGCATCTTGCCGTTGCCCGGGCTCAGAACAAAGGTCTGCACCCAGTTCGTGAGATTCATATAGCCTTCCTCGGGATCACCACAGTAACTCAGCAGCGCATAGCGTTTGCCCGGCTCTGGAGAAAAATCATGAGGAGACTCCAGCACGCGCAGCGGTGTATGCGGCGCGTAATGCGACGTCATCATGCCCGGGGCCTCCATTGCCACTTCTCCATCGGAAACTGCCTCGACATCGCGCCGATTCTCTCTGGTCCTGCCGGGAAAGAACGGCCGGCCGAACGGTTTCAAATCGTCTGGCGTGATCGGACCGGGCCGCAGGATCACGAAGCGCGGCTTCGATTCACCCACGTTTTCCACTCTTACAATCGTGCTTTCCAATCCATGGATGCACGCGCCGCCGTCGACGATCAGCGGGATGCGCCCTCCAAGCTCGGACATGACCGCGTTCGCGGAAGTCGGGCTGAGGGAGCCAAAACGATTGGCACTCGGCGCGGCCAGCGGCTTGCCCAGAGACCGGGCGATACGGTTAAAAACCAAATTCGAACTGGCGCGCACTGCGACCGTGGGAAGTCCGGCGGTGACGATGTCCGGCACTACGCTTTTCTTTGGTAGAATCAATGTCAGTGGTCCGGGCCAGAAGCGGTCGATGAGCCGCTTCACGGCGGCGGCGATTTCCTCCGGAATGTCCGCCACAGTATCGAGATCTGTCTTGTGCGGCAGATGCACAATCAGGGGATCAAAGGTCGGTCGTTCCTTGACCGCGAAAATCTTGGCCACAGCATCGGCATTCAGCGCATCCGCCGCCAGTCCGTAAACTGTTTCGGTCGGCAACGCCACGACTTCGCCCGCCGCAAGCAAACGCACGGCTTCATCCACAACGCCGTGGAGCAATTCGGGATGATCTGTTGGAAGGATTTTGGTCTCCATGCGGGAAGTGGATGATGTTCCTCCACTTCGGACTAAAAGCAAACCGGCATCCTGTGGTGCTTATTTAGCCATCTGCGAGCATCGCTAATTTTGGATGCCGGATAAATTTGTCATGGATCCCAATGAACCGCCTCCTCCGATGCCTTGGTTCCTGATTGAGCTGTTGGAGCCTCCTCCCGACTGACCTGGTGGACGGTAGAAGCTGCCGCTGACAGCACCGCGGGTTGGCGCGGCTGCCGCCACGCCGGGGCCATCTGGAGTTGGGATGCCCATGGCGCGCATTTCTGATTGCGTGAGTTCGTGCCGGGCCCACGCCATCTGGTTGGCGCGACGGGGAATGGAATCTTTGATCATCTCCTCGCGCCGCTGGTATTCCTCGGAGGATATTTCGCCACGACTTTTGAGATCAGCCAGATGATCTATATCACGTTGCGCCTGTTGCTCGGCCGCCGCGTAATAGCGCTGCATGTCCGCAGGATTGGGCAAGGTGGATCGACAAGAGGCAAACAGGAGCAGGGTGAGCGCGAGGATGGTCCTGATCATGGTCATGGATGGATAGTAGCCACGGGCAAGGCCTTGTTCAATGAAAACGGCCCGGTCCCGGCGTGAATGCTGTCCATAACCAGACGTGGTTCAATGGTGTCGCAACCGAAAAGGTTGGTGAGATTTCTTGATCTGGTTGCACAGCACGACATCGTGAGGGGCATGATTACCCCGGAACAGAAAAGTAAAATTGCCCAAGGATTGTTCTTCGGCCTGCTGTTTTTATTTCTCGGTAATTTTATCAAGGGCTGCGCTGGGGAATACAAGACCGTGAAATACGGCGGAGAATTTGGCATGATTATGGGCGGAGTGATCATCGCGTGGGGTCTCTGGCACTGCTTCTCGAAGCCGAAATGAAGCGATAGACACCAGTGCGTCGCGGCCTAGGATGGCCGCATGAAAATTCGGAATCTTCTGTGCTTGGCCGTCGCGTGCGCGACCTGTCTGATTTCAATCGTCCACGCTGCTGGAGATGAGATGGTCTGTCGCGAGCGCGCCCAATTTTTTCCCGCGGCCGTCACTGACAAACCGGGTCGCAAATACATGCGCGACCGGCTGGCGCAGATCGAGCATCTCAAACTCGATGTGACACCGGATTTCGCGAAGCGCACGATCCGCGGCACATCGACGCTGACCTTCAAACCGATCGCCAAGCCGCTGGCTAAACTGGAACTCGATGCGGTCGGCTTGACTATCGATGGAGTGACGGCCCAGGGTGCGACATTAAAGGAATACCAGGTGACGGAAGAGAAGGTGGTCCTCGTGTTCGATCCGCCGCTCAATGTGGGATCAGAGGCCGGCGTGATTATTGCTTATCACGCGGAGCCGGAGCGCGGGCTGTATTTTCGCACGCCGGAGATGGGCTACAAGCCGGGTGACACGCAGGTGTGGAGCCAGGGCGAGCCAGAGCTGCAACGATATTGGTATCCCGGTTACGATTATCCGAACCAGCGTTTCACGAGCGAAGTGATCTGTCATGTGCCGGAGGGCATGAAGGTGGTGTCGAACGGTTCGCTTGCTTCGCAGACCAAGGGTGCAGATGGATTGATCGCCTGGCATTGGAAGCAGAACCAACCTCATCCGAACTACCTGGTCGCGCTGGCCGCTGGTTACTTTCACACGATTGAGGACAAGCTGAGTGCGCTGCCGCTGGCGGTTTTGGTTCCGCCATCGGAGAAGGAGCAGGCGGTGAACGCGTTCCGCGATACGAAAAAGATTATCGATTTCTTCCAGCGCGAAACCGGGGTGCCGTTTGCCTGGGACAAGTATCATCAGGTCTATTGCCTCGATTTCATTGCTGGTGGAATGGAGAACACCAGTTGCACTTTTATTGGCGCAGGCCTGCTGTTCCGTGATGATGTCGAGCAGCTCAGGAGCTTGCATTCGCTTGATGCGCACGAGACGGCGCACCAGTGGTTCGGCGATCTGGTGACCTGTCGTGATTGGTCGCATCTCTGGCTCAACGAAGGATTCGCCAGTTACTACACCGTGCTCTATGAGGAGCAGAAGAACGGTGTGGACTCGATGCGCTGTGAATTATGGCGTGAGGCGCAGAAGGTCTTTGAATC
>JAIOQF010000306.1 GCA_021413535.1 Verrucomicrobiota bacterium | reverse complement strand
GGGGTGGTGGAACACGATGGTGACTGGACTTACACCCTGGCAGTGCCGGTGAATTTTCCGTTGTGTGATCAGCGCGCTGTGGAGACTTACCGCTGGATTCACGAGGGCATGATTGCTGCGTTGTCGAGTTCAGGAATCAGTGGCTGTTCGCTGCAACCGGAAAGCATGAGCGATGGTATGGGCGTGTGTTTTGAGGAACCGGCGCGATTCGATGTGGTGCATGAGGGAAAGAAAATCGCTGGAGCCGCCCAGCGGCGTTCTGCCAAGTCTGGATTCCTTCATCAAGGAACGATTCAACCACTGAAACCACCGCTGGGTTTTGATCTTGAGTTTGCCCAAGCCTTGACGCACCGGGTAACGGTGGTCAGCCAGGATGATGCCGTATGCTTGCTTCAGGAGCACGCGGCGATTCTTGCGATGGGAAAATACGGCGCGACATCGTGGCTGGAAGACCGGCGTTCGTCATGAAACAGCGAATCTTTATTTATGGAACGCTCAAGCGCGGCGACTGCAATGCGCGCTACATGGCGACCCAGGATTTCATTGGCGAAGCCAGCACGGAACCGATCTATCGAATGGTGGATGGTGGCGGCTATCCCGGAATGTTTCCCGTGAATGAAAACGGTGTCAGTGTCCTAGGAGAGGTCTGGGATGTGGATGAGTCGTGCCGCGAGCGACTGGATGTGCTGGAGGATGTTGCGGGCGGCGAATATGAAGTGGCGCTGGTTCGACTGCTAGCACCGTTCGATGGGCAGGAGGTGCTCACCTACATTTTCCTACGCGTTGAAAAGAGTATGCCGGATGTGGGAACGGTATGGCGTGAATGAAGCGAGACGCATCATCTACTTCTTTGCTGCACCTACTATCGGTTTGCCGGCATCTTTCCAGGCTTTGAAACTGCCCTTGGGCAGGAAGATTTCATTGTAGCCGAGTTTCGCCATTTTCTCCGCGACGCGGCGTGCCCGGCCGCCAATCGCGCAGTAGACGATGCAGGGCTTGGCGGGATCAAGTTTTAATGTGCCCAGTGCCGCGATGAAGTCTTCCCGGAAGTAGTCTACCATCTGAGCCCGCGGCAGATGTCCAAGCTCAAAAAACTCGGGCGCAGTGCGCACGTCGATCACGGCGATATCGTTGCGCTCCCGGATCAATTTTTCTGCCTCATCGATGCTGATTTCACGAACACCTGTGGGGAGCGCGCCGCGTGATGGAGGAATCGTGTCCTTCTCGCCGGCGACCGAGAATGAGAAATGGATCAGACACAAGGCGAGGATTTTTTGAAGCATGTGGGGATGGTTTGGTCGTGGACAGTTACTTGACGGCCATTTTTGCATCCTTGTTCAGGACAAAGTGTTCGACATAGCCGATCATCATCTCGTCGTAGGTCTGCTGGCCCCAGCGGACAGTTTTGCCGGGATCCGGGTTGGCCTTGTTGCTGCTGCTGTTGTCGAAGACCGCGGTGATTTTCAGCTTGCTGCCGCGCGGGAGGATCTTGGGCTGTGAAAGACGATACTGGAGCTGCCAGTTGAAATCATAGCGCGGCACATCGAGCAGCGTCTCCGTTTTGCCGTCCGGGGTGGTGACTTCGTATTTGAATGATTTACCGCGCATGTGCATGTGAGGCATGAAGCCGCTGACGAGCATGTCAGTCGGCAGGATGCGCGAGAAAGTTTCGACGTGATTGGCATCGTTTGGCGGGATGTTGATTCGCGGATTGGCCACGCCAGCCACATGCACGACGTATTGTGGCGCTTTCGATGTGAACTTGAGCCCGATCTTGAGTTGGTCCTCGGCTGGTTTGCCGTTTGGAGTGTAGTGGATTTGGAAGTGCAAGCTCGCGCCTGCAGGAAGTTTTTTGGCATAACCTTCCGGCAAAATGCGGGTGCTGTTGCCAGGCACGTAGGCAGCCCAGAGCCCTACGGTTTCGTTGTTGCCGTCCTCACGCGAGGCACGACCACCTTTTTCAATGACCCGCACGATCACGTGGTGTACTACCGCGCGATCGGTCGGGACGATCTCGTAAGCCTGCACCCAACGATCCTCGGCAAGGTTGACTGGCACTGTAAAACTTTGATAAGGCATTGTTCCTTCCGCCTTGATGGCGACGGGGCGGGGGAGTTGCACGACGAGGTCCGGCTCGCCAATGATCCATCCTTCCGCAAATTTGCGCGGCAACGGCGCGTCGGCGACATCACCTTTCGGACGATCCGAGCTCAACCACGCCAGTAGGTCGCTCTTATCCTGATCCGATAGCGAACGGTCATTGGAGAAGATGGCGTGCGCCCCGGATTGATCTTTGCTAGCGAACCATGGCGGCATCACGCCGCGGTCGATTTGCTTCCGGATCATGCCGGCGTGCTCGATCACATCATCGTAGCTCGTGAGTGTGAACGGCGCGAGTCCGCCTGTGCGGTGGCATTCGACGCAGTTCTGGTTCAAGATGCGAGCGATGTCCCGATGATATGTTGCAGTTGTGTGGACGACTTTTTCCTGCTTCGGCAGATCAAGCGCGCAGCCCGGGGCAGTGGTCGCCGCGACGGCGGGTGCTTCACCACGCAGGGTTGCATCCAGCGCGTTCCGGAGATAGGCGTGGCGCGGCGCATCGAGCGCGTAGCCGAGGCCGTATTGATCGTTGATCGCGCCGCGGTATACGAGTGTGCGCGCGGCGTCGAGAACAAAGACTTCCGTCGTAGTCTCCGCGCCGAGTGCAATGGCCACGTCCTTGTCGGCATCACGGGCGATTTTTCCCGTGAGCCCGTTTGTGGAAACGAAGCGTTTGATCTCATCGATGTTGGACGATGGCGGTGCGCTCAGCCAAGTGAATGACACACCTTTGTCGCGGTAGTCTTTCTCCAGTCGCGCCATCTCCGGACCCAACTTGCTGCTCAGCGGGCAGGTGGCGCTGAAGAACCCCAGCACCGTGACCTTGCTGCCTACCGCTGCTGTCATTTTCCATTCGCCACCATCGAGGCCTTTTAGATTAACGTCGGGTGCCATCCGGCCCACGCCGCGTTCGGCCGCTCTCACCGGCTGCGGTCCTTCCTGCAACTCAACCGCAGGTTTGATCGGTGTTTCATCGTTTCCCGAGAGATATC